>JAHYYD010000099.1 GCA_019425105.1 Actinomycetota bacterium | reverse complement strand
CGGCCTGGGCGGGATCACGGCGCTGAACGGATTCAAAAACGGAGGCCAGCGCGGGGGAAAGACGAGATGTATCAAAGCTGCTCATGGCCTAAAGTTTACGTTTCATTTACCCTCACTTCTGGAGCCATCCCACAATGTGACCGTAGCGGACGCCACTTTAGTGCGGCCCATGAACCTGCCGAAGGCGCGCACTTGAGGTACGCATCAGCTCGGGAACCGCCACTGCGCGCAGAACTGGAGGTACCAACGACACGGTCGGCCGCGCACTCACTGCGACCTCCACCTCGGTATCGCTGACATTCACCGCGCTCAGAGTCACCCCATCGCCCACCTTGCACGTGGTATCCGATAGCGCCGCCAGGCCCTCCTCGACCCGAGAACGCACCCCGGCCTCGTCGACTTCGAGCGCGTCCCCTTCCACGAAGAACGCGCCAGTCGAGGCGTTACCACCCCCGACGCTCGCCAGGGCATCGGCGCACGACACAAGCCTGCGATCCTGCATCGCGACCTCGGTCAGAGCGAGGGAGACGAAGAGAAACAGACAGACGAATGCGCAACCCGCACCCATCAGAACGCCGACGCGCCCCTCATCACCCATGGGCAACCACCTCCCGGATGGGAACGCGCGCACTCGAGGAGACACCCACGCCGGCGCTTCCCAGCCATGCAGGCATATACGGCAGGGGGACACGCACGGACACACGCACGTCGACGACGCCCCCATCCCCCTCGCACCCGACACAATTCGGGACCACGTCCGCCTGAGCATCGATCCCAAAGTCCTCAACGATGAGCGCAACGGCATGGGATGCGTCGGCTTCGCGAGCGGGATCCTCGGCGAGAATCCGCGCGGCTTCGCGCGCCCCCGCATCCACCGCCATCGCACCGGCACTCACCTGCCCAACCGCGAGAACAATGTAGAGGACTGGGATGACGAGGACCACCAGGATGCCCAGGAATTCCACGCTGGCGTCCCCGCGCTCACTCACGGCCCCTCCACCAGGGCACGGCCATGAACGGTGAGCCAACGCGGCCCAAAGCCACCGACGAGCGGCAGGCGCGTGCGCACCGTCACCACGAGAACGTCAACTCCCCCATCATCCTCGCGTGCGACGTCGATGTCGCGGTCCTCGGCGGACCCCACGAGAGAATCGAGAAGTTCCCCCGTGCGCACCCGCGCCTCGTCCTCGTCGCCGCCGAGGAGACCACCGCGGCGCGCGCCCTCGGACGCAGCGCTCACACTCATCGTGCGCACGTGCGAGGCAAAGGCGATCTGGGCGAGCAGGAGTATCACCAGGACGACGAGTCCCTGGACGAGGACCGTGGAGACGACCTCGGAACCTCGCTCGGGGTGCGCGTCAGATGCCTGAAATCGAGTCCATCGCACGGTTAAAGATCTCCACCAGACGCTCCGAGGCGACGCCCCAGATAAGAACGACGAGGGCAGCCGTCATCAGCGTGATGAGCACCCATCCGGGCACATCACCGCGCTCCCCGAGGGGAGCTTTCCTTAGGAATAGTTTCTTCATGACTGTTTTCCTTCCTTCACGGTGTGAAATCCAGGGCGATGAGCCCCGGGTAGAGGGCGAACATGACGGTGACGGGCAAGATGAGAAAGACGACGGGTAGCAGCATCGCGATCTCGCGGCGTCCACCCTCCTCCATGAGGGCGGCGAGGGATCGTTCGCGTTGATCACGCGCCTGATCATGCAGGACCGAGGCCAAGGGTGAGCCGCGCTCGATCGCGGTCGTGAGCGTTCGGCTCAGGCGCGTGAGAGCGGGCGACTCGGTGCGTTCAACGAGATCGGAGAGGGCACGCACGGAAGGCGTGCCGTTGCGGATATGTCCAGCCGTCAGGGACAGCTCCGCCCCCAGCGGCCCACCCGCGCACCCCGCAACCCGCTCGATCGCGGCAGGAATCGACTCCCCCGCCGCGACCGCGAGCGCAAGCAGCTCCGCGCAGTCGGGAACGGCGACGTCGATCGCGCGCTGCCTGGCGTGGGCCCGCACAGTGAGGTAACGATCCATACCGGCAACCCCCAGCAGCGTGCCGACGAGAGCGCACGCGCACAGGGGGATGATTGAGGCGCGCAGCGAGGAGGCGGGGCGCACCGTGAGGGCGAGGCAGGCGAGGATGAGGCCGGCGATCCCGGCGAGCGCCTGGCGTAGCCGAAAGACGGAGACCTCCGGCGTCATGCCCGCCAGGGCGAGACGGCGTGCGACTGACTGCGTGGTCGATCCCAGGGATTCGAGGGCAGCTGCACTGAGGCGCCGCGCCCACGCACTCACCGGTGACGGGGCCTCCTCGCTGACGCGGCCCTGCGCGACTCGGGCCGCGAAAGCGGGACGGCGCGCGAACCAGGCCGCCGCGAGCAGCGCGAGGCCTCCCACGAGCAGTGCGCTGACTGCCACGTCGAGGATGCGGAAAGTCCAGGGGCTCACGATCCACCTCCCAGGTTGCGCGGATCGGTGCTGAGCCGACTCATTGCCTTCATCGCCAGGTAGGCGATGACGCAGATCCCGGCACCTGAGCACAGGACGGCGATGCCTCCCGGGGAGTTCCAGACGCTGGCACTGGCCCCTCCGCCCGACAGGAGCAGGAGGACGACCCACGGAGCGGCGATCCCGAGACGAGCCGCCCCAACCGTCCAGGACTGTCGGGCCTCGAGTTCACCACGCACGCGCGCATCCTCACGCAGGAGAGCGGCCAGGTCCTGCAGGAGGCGCGTCAGATCAGCACCGCCGACGGACCGCGCAATACGCAGCGCCTCGATAATGCGGTCGGCGACGGGGTCTGCGACTTCTGCTTTCATCCGATCGAGCGCGGGAGCGAAACGCCCGTTAGCACTGTAGTCGCGGGAGAAAGCCTCGAAGGCAAAGCGGACGGGGACGGGGCCCTCCTCGGCGAGATCGCACAGCACCTGGGGCAACGAAGTGCCCGCACGCACGCCGGACACCATCGCATCGATGACCTCCGGCCATGCGGCACGAACGGTTTGAGCGTGTGCGCGCACCCGAGAGACGACCCACGCGTACGGCAGGAAAGACACGCCGAGCGACACGATGAGGGCCACCGGCCATGCGCCGGTGACAGCGAGGACAACCATCGCGACGACCGCCCCGATCACACCGCTCAGCATGAAGAGGCGCCCTGCCGTCAGCCCCGGAACACGCGCACGCGCGACGTCCTCACGCACGCGCTTCCACGGCCCCCACGGCCTCCAGGCCGGCGCGGGTACGAACCACGGGGAGAGGGCCATCACAAGCCCTATCCCGAATACGAGTCCACACACGATGGCGATCACGCCGTCCCCCACTCCAGCAGGGAGGCCAAGTCGAACCCGGCTGCGGCGAAGCGATCGTGCAGATCCAGTCCGCCGCTGCCTCGTTCGCAGCGGATCCCGTCGTACGTAAAGAGCGACGCAGTTTCAATCCGATTACCTTCAACGCGCCCGGGAACCGCGAGAATCTCGGCGATGTGGCGGTGCCCATCGGCTCCTCGTTCAACGTGACACACGAGGTCAATCGACGAGGCCAGGGTGGGCGTGACGAACCCCGTCGTGACGTTTTCTCCCGCGAGGAGAGGCAGGATCGAGAGCTTGTCGAGGGCCTCACGCGCCGAGTTAGCGTGCACGGTCGCCATACCCGGAACACCGGCGTTCAGGGCGACGAGGAGATCGAGGGCCTCGGGTCCTCGCACCTCGCCGACGATCAGATATTCGGGGCGCATACGCAGTGACTCGCGCACGAGGTCACGCAGGGTGATCTCCCCCGTGCCCTCCGCGCCCGCCGGACGCGTCTGCATCGCGACATGGTCCCAGTTAGCCAGACCCAGCTCGAAGACCTCCTCGCAGGATATGACGCGGCGCGAACGCGGTAGCTCCCCCGCGAGGGCGCGCAGCAGCGTCGTTTTGCCCGCCTGAGTTCCTCCCGAAACGAGCACGGACAGGCCGCAGCTGACGGCGGCCGAGAGGAAGTCGCGCATCGGGGCAGCGACCATCTCTACCGCGACCAGATCCTCCAGGGTGCGCGCCCGCTGGATGTGTTTGCGGATGTTCACGCTCCACGACGAGCCCGTCACCGGCGGAATGACGACGTGGAGGCGCTCCCCGCCCTCGAGCATCGCGTCCACGAAGGGGCTCGATAGGTCGAGTCTGCGTCCCGAGTGGTGCAGCATCCTCTCCACGAGGGCCCGCACATCCTCGTCCGTGAGGATGAGGCTGGTCAACTCGGCCACACCGCCACGCGCGACAAACACGCGCGAGGCCGCGTTGATCCATATCTCCTCCACCGACGGATCGTCCATGAGCACCTGGAGCGGGCCGAGGCCGCAGATGTCGTCCATGAGGTCCGCCTCGATCTGCGCTCGGGCAGAGGGCAACAGGTCGGGTACATGCCGATCAATGGCACGCTCGATGAGCGCGCGCACCGCCGCAGGATCGCGAGATGCGTCAATGCCGCCCGCAGCCAATCCCTCTCGGACACGTGCCGCGAGAGAACGCGTCATGGCTTCCATCGCTGCGCCTCCTTGCTACAGACCAAGCCAATGTGTCGAAAGTAACAGAGTTTTTCAGAAAGGAGCAAACCCACACCCGCCCAATCTCCCACGACTCCGCGCGGGGAAGCACTCGCGCGCCCTCACACGCGATACGTTAAGTCAATGACCTCCCCGAAGAGCCCCCTCGAACTGGCAGCCCTGGCCACCGCCGCCGTCCCCGGTATGCGCGTCACCGCCCTGCGCCCGCCCTCCTACAGCGACGAGCTCTCTACCGTGACCGGCATCGAAGACGCCGCAGGCAACCGCTGGATCGTCACCTGCCCCCACGAGGAGGTCTCCGGCCCCGCCCTCGAAGCGACCTCCGGAATCCTCGACCGCCTCGGGCAGGCACACGACCACGACTACATCCCCTTCGACGTGCCCCGACTGGCCGGGCAAGCCAAGCTTGCACATGGCGGAAGCGTCTACGTCCACCGCGATCCGGGCGGCACCGCCCCCACGGACGAGGACCTCGACACAGACCCGCTCCTGCCCGCCTCTCTCGGACGCGCCCTCGCAGCTCTCCACAACCTCCCCGAGACCGTGTTTTCCGCGATCGGACTGCCCACCTACACGGCCATCGAATGCCGCGACCGCAACCTCGCACTCCTCGACGAGGCCGCCCGCGAGGTCACCATTCCCGCCGCCCTGTGGAGCCGCTGGGAAGCCGCCCTCAAAGACGTCTCCCTCTGGCGATTCCCCGCCGCCCCCGTCCACGGCGACATCCAAGAACACTGCCTGTCCGTCAAACGCGGTTCACTCCTGGCCATCAGCGGCTGGACCAGCGCGCACGTGGGCGACCCCGCCCTCGACATCGCATGGATCCAGGCCACCGCATCCGATGCATTCCTCGAACGCTTCCGCGAAACCTACGGCCACGAGCGCCGCGCTACCGACCTGCACGTCTTTACACGCGCACAGCTCATGAGCGAGATCGCCCTCGTCCGCTGGCTCGTCCACGGCCTCCACGCCGAAGACTCCTCCGTCATCGAAGAGGCACGCGCCATGCTCGACGACCTGGCCAAAGACCTCGACGGCGAGCCCCTCCTCCCCTCGCACGCATCCGCGATGGGGGCCCGCATCTCCCTAACCCCCGTCGAATCCCCCTCCGCCTCGCCGATCGAAGCCTCGAAACCTACGCCGAGCGCGGCGGACGACACCGACGAGGACACCTCCGGCGAACCCACCGTCCCCGTCTCGCGCCCAGCCTCCGCACTCAGGCGCAAGCTCGCACAAGGCGAAGTCGACCCCGCAGCCCCCACCGAACGCCTCAGCCTCGGCCCCGACGGCACGCTTTTGCGCTAACCGCGCCGCGCCGCCCGCGGACCACCCGCCCGGGGGCGCTCCCACGCAACAAACCGGGGCCCGCCAGGTTTCCACCTGACGGCCCCGGCCTCGTTGATTGCCTTGAAGGCAAGCGCCTCAGTGGGAGCGATCATCCCCCTGCCGCGATGCCTCGAGAGCATCGACACGGCGCTGCAGATCCTCCACCTGGAGGCGCAGGATCGCGGCCTCCTCCGTGAGGCGGCGACGATCCTCATCCGAACGCGACAAGTCCACCGAAAAACGCAGCGACAGCAGCAGCAACACCACGCCGGCTACAAAGTAGCCCAAATTCAGCGGAACTACGACGCCCAGCTGCATCGCCGTCCACTTCAGGATCTGCGGGAAAATGGAAAGCAGCGCCGTGAAGAAGGCGATGCAATACCACCACAGACCGTAGCGCTCCTTCAGGCCCGAGTTACGCATCTTGACGAACACCATCACGAGGATGATGATCGCGAACACCAGTCCGAGCACATAGGTGGGTGTCATGCGTTATCTCCCTGTGCCGGCGCGACCTTCTCGCCGGGGCGCGACAGGGAGACCGCGAGGGCCATCGTCGCGCGCACCAGGAAGAGCGCCGATTTGATCGGATTGTGGGAGGGCTCCCCACCGGCCCGAGGATGCATCTGCACGCCAACCTCGCGCACGACCAAGTGTGAGCGCGCCGCAATCACGAGCGCCCCAATCGTGTCACCCAGGTACTCGGCAGGATAGTTATGCGCGAACAGCGACAGAGCCCGGGGACCGTAGAGCTTAAACCCGCTGGTCGTATCGCTCAGGTGGGTCTTGCACACGCGCGAGAGGATCAACGAGAAGAGGTTCATCGCCCACTTACGAGGACCCCGCGCACGATAGTCGCCCTTACCCGCGAAACGGGAACCGATCACGACGTCCGCATGCTCGCGCGAAGCCGTCTCGACGAGCGTGTCGATCTCGCGCGGATCATGCTGTCCGTCCGCGTCGAGCTGGCACGCGTACTCGTACCCCATGCGCTGGGCGTACTGGAAACCGGCGCGCATGGCACCACCGACACCCAGGTTGAGGGGCAGGTCAAGGACAGCGACGCCCGCAGCGCGCGCAATATCGGCAGTCGCATCCGTCGACCCGTCGGAGACCACGAGAATATCCGCGAAGGAAGGCTTCTCAACCTTCACCATTTCGAGGACATCACCGAGCACCTCCTCCTCGTTCCACGCGGGAATAACGATGAGCAGGCGGGATCGAGCACTGGGACGGCTCACTTAGCAGCCCTCGCGCTCAAGCAGCTCGAGCAGGTAGGCACCGTAACCGGACTTGACCAGAGGTTCGGCACGCTGGCGCAGACCCTCGTCGTCAATGAAGCCCATACGCCACGCGACCTCTTCGGGGGCGCCGATCTTCATGCCCTGGCGGGCCTCGACCGTACGCACGAACGCAGTGGCGTCGGCGAGGGAATCGAATGTGCCCGTGTCGAGCCACGCGGTGCCGCGCGGCAGGACCTCGACCTTGAGCTTCCCGGCTTCGAGGTAGGAGCGGTTCACGTCGGTAATCTCGTACTCGCCACGCGCACTCGGCTTGAGGTTACGGGCGATCTCGACCACGTCGTTGTCGTAGAAGTACAGGCCGGGCACCGCGTAGTTCGACTTGGGGTTCTCAGGCTTCTCCTCGATGGACAGAGCGTTGAACTCCTCGTCGAATTCCACGACGCCGTACGCACGCGGGTTGGACACGTGGTAGGCGAAAACTGCGCCTCCGTCCGGGTCGACGTGGCGGCGCAGCTGCGCGCCCATGCCGGGGCCGTAGAAGATGTTGTCGCCCAGGACCAGGGCGGCGCTGTCATTACCCACGTGATCGGCACCGAGCACGAAAGCCTGCGCGAGGCCGTTGGGCTCGTGCTGGACCGCGTAGGAAATGTTGACGCCGAGCTGGCTACCGTCACCGAGAAGGCGGTGGAAGGACGGCGCGTCGTGAGGCGTCGTGATGACAAGGACGTCAGAAATTCCCGCCAGCATCAGGGTCGACAGCGGGTAGTAGATCATCGGCTTGTCGTAGACGGGGACGAGCTGC
>JAHYYD010000098.1:2452-7967 GCA_019425105.1 Actinomycetota bacterium | reverse complement strand
GCCTCGTTCTCGGTGTACCAGGCGATCGTGTCGGCCAGGCCGTCGCGGAAGTTCGTGAACTTGGGCTCCCAGCCAAGCTCGGTGACCAGCTTGGAGTTGTCGATCGCGTAGCGCAGGTCGTGGCCCGGGCGGTCGTTCACGTGATCGAAGTCGTCGGGAGCGTAACCCATCAGCTCATTCAGGATGGCGACGACGTCGCGGTTGTTCGTCTCGCCGTTCGCGCCGATCAGGTAGGTCTCACCGATGCGGCCCTTCGTGAGGATGTCCCACACGGCCGTGTTGTGGTCGCGCACGTGGATCCAGTCGCGCACGTTCAGGCCGTCGCCGTACAGGCGGGGGCGCACGCCGCGCAGGCGGTTCGTGATCATGCGGGGGATGAACTTCTCGATGTGCTGGTAGGGACCGTAGTTGTTCGAGCAGTTCGAGATCGTGGCCTCGACGCCGAAGGAGCGCACCCACGCGCGCACCAGCAGGTCCGATCCGGCCTTGGACGAAGAGTAGGGCGAGGAGGGGTTGTACGGAGTGGTGGGCGTGAACTTCGCGGGGTCGTCCAGCTCAAGGTCGCCGTAGACCTCGTCCGTGGAGATGTGGTGGAAGCGGACCTTGTGGCGGCGCACGGCCTCCAGCAGGGTGAAGGTGCCCACCAGGTTCGTCTGGATGAAAGGCGAGGGATCGAGGAGGGAGTTGTCGTTGTGCGACTCGGCGGCAAAGTGCACGACCGCGTCTGCGCCAGCGACGACGCCATCAACAAGGTCCGCATCAGCGATGTCACCCTCAACGACGCTCAGGCGGGCGGCGAGCTCGGCGGGCACGTCGGTCAGGGATGCGCGGTTACCCGCGTAGGTGAACTTATCCAGGACGACGACGTCGACGTCCGGGTGATCCTCCAGCAGCGTGTGAACGAAATTCGCTCCGATGAAGCCGGCACCGCCGGTCACAACGATCTTCATAAGTTTTCTCCTTTGCGCGCCCGTGGGCGTCCGAGGGTGCCACTCACCCCATTCCTGCCCCTATTATGCCGTAGTTCTCACGCTTTCCCTGACACTGGCCTCCGCTACCCCGTCGGATACGTCACTATTCGCCACGCTGGAGGTCCCCTGGCCAGCCACTCCACGCTGATAAATTGGACGCATCCCCAACAGAAACGGACCCCTCGTGACTCGCCTCGTTCCCTCCCTTGCGCTGCTTGCGCTCTGCGCGCTCGCCACGGCCTCGTGCTCCCCGTCGGAGGATGCCCAGAGCGCACAGTCGACGCCCGCTGTCTCCGTTTCGCCCGGAGATCCCGGTCAGCCCTCGAGCTCGGCCAGCCCGACTCTGCATGCGGCTTCGCCCGGATGCGCTGCGATGGACGCTATTTTCACCGAGGCCCTGGGCAGCTCCGAGACCGGCCAGGCCTACAGGGCGCTGGCGGCCAAGCGCTCGGGGGAAACCAACGCGGACGAGCGTCACCGCGCGTGGGAAGCTTTCGCGGCCGCATTTCAGCACGACTATTCCGATCGCCTCACCCAGGCGGCCTCGGACGAAACCTCCAAGGAGGCCCTCGACGCCCTCTCGGTGTATGTTGCGCGCAACGCAGCCCTCGACTCCGGCGCCATCCCCGAGTTCGCCGACCAGGAGGCCGCCGAGGAAGCGCTCAAGCGCGGCGAACAGCCCGAGACGAACCCCGCCTACACCCAGGCCCTCGCCGAGGCCACGGACGCCCATGCCACGCTCACGACCTGCATGCCGCACTGGCCCGTCGTCTTCTAGCTTGGCCTCCTCCTCGAACCCGCCGGGCACCCCCCGGAGTCGTGTACATTAGAAGTAACTATTCTGGACAGATTGGCTCGATTCATGGCACGTGCGCTCGCCGACCACCTTGTCTCCGCGCGGGAACGTTTCATCTCTACCGCAGCGCGGCCCCTAGCCTTTACTTTCCTGTTCCTCGGTATCATTGCTGTAGCGACCGGCTGGGTTTTCGCTTCGTCCCCAGGATCGTCCCCCGACGACGACTACCACCTTGTGTCCACGTGGTGTCCACGGCCAGTCGACTCCTCCTGCGAGACAACCATGATCGACGGGGATCGGTACGTTATGGCTCCCCTCACCGCATCACGCTCAGTATGTGAAGCCTTCCACCCCGATCGCTCGCACGCGTGCATCAAAGAGTATTCAGACGACGCAGCCTACCCGTCCTATCGCTACGACGACGGACTGTATCCTCTTGGCTTCTACCACTTCCACCACTTGTTTGCGGGGCACAACGTGGAGAGATCCGCGTGGCACATGCGCGTCGCTAACGTCGTCATCCTCCTCATTCTTATCGGGGCAATTACCGTTTTATCACAGCGCGAAGTCAGGGTGAACATCGCGTTAGCAGCACTGGTCGCGTGGACTCCGATGGGCATGTATTTCATTGCGTCTAACAATCCCTCATCATGGGCAATTACGGGCGTTTTCTGCTACGGCGCAGCCCTGTACGCTGGACTCAAGGCGCGTGGATGGCGACACTGGGCGCTGCTCGGCGTGGCGTGCCTCTCCGCACTCCTGTGCTATGAGTCTCGCGGCGATGCATCGTTCTATGTTTTCGTTGCATCGTTGGGCATCCTCATCCTGGAAGCTCGCAGGCGTCATCTCCCAGAGATCGGGGTCGCCACTGTTCTCAGCGCGATTGGCGTGTGGCTCATGCTCGGCAGCGGGCAAGCCTCCAGCGCCTCGCAATCGAGCGACGCGACGATCACTGTGCATGACCGCATCGACGTCGCATTCACGAACCTCCGCTACTTGCCCGACTACTTTGCAGGCTTCGTGGGACTGAACTCCGGACCCGGCTGGCGTGACACGTCACTGCCGGGCTACGCACCGGTTGTGGCCCTACTCGTCCTTGGTTTCGTTATTTTCCTGGGGGCACGAGCGATGAGCTGGCGTAAAGCGTTGGCATCGATCATGGTTTTTGGCGCGATGGCAGGTATCCCCATCCTCGTCGCAACACCAACGGCGTTCCCTAACCTGGGCGCATACCACGCGCGCTACACATTGCCCCTGCTGGGTGTATTGCTGCTCATCTGGGTGTCCTCAGCTGTCAAGAAGTCCTCCCTGACCAAGGGTCAGTTCACCTTTTTTGTTGTCTTCCTCAGTGTCGTCAACGCTGTCGCCATGCACACGACGATCGCCCGCTATGTCCGCGGACTCCTGTGGATTCCCCACATCGGGTGGATCGCACCGGTCAACCTCAATGGCGACATCCAGTGGTGGTGGGCCGACATGTCACTGAGCCCGATGACCCTGTGGGGCCTGGCCTCACTGGGATACACACTTGCCCTGACGAGCGCCATCTACCTGTTGCGTCACCGCCAGGTGGAGGCACCCGTCTCGTCCACTCCGACCGAAGAGGAAGAACCCGCATGAGCGCAACAGTTACCGTCGTCGTGCGCACGCGCAATCGTCCGGCGATGCTCACCCGTGCCCTCGCGTCGATCGCTTCGCAGAGCTTCGACAACTACGAGGTGGTCATCGTCAACGACGCCGGCGACGAGGCCGAGGTGCGCTCGATCGTCAAGAAACAGAAGAGCGCCGTGCGTTCGAAGATCATGATCGTCACGAACGAGGTGTCGAATGGTCGCGAGGCGGCGCTCGAGTCTGGCCTGGCCGCCTCGCACTGCACCTACTATGCGGTCCACGACGATGACGACTCCTGGCACCCGCACTTCCTGAAGAAGACGGTCGCCTACCTGGATGAGCATCCGGAGGCGGGCGGCGTTGCGACCCGGTGCGAGATCATCCGCGAGCGCGTGCGCGCCGACGGTACCTGTATCGAAATCGAGCGCGAGGTCCTGTCGACGGACAACTACGGCCTGTCCCTCGTGGACATGATGGTGGAGAACTACACGCCACCGATCTCGCAGCTGATTCGCCGCGAGGTCGCCGACCGCGTGGGTCACTGGGATGGGTCGCTGCAGACGCAGGCCGACTGGGATTTCAACCTGCGACTGCTGGCGGATTCCCCGGTCGGTTTCATCGACGGGGAGCCGCTGGCCTATTGGCATCACCGTGACACGATGGATGCATCGCTGGGTAACTCCGTCGTCACGGACGCGTACCTGCACAAGTGGGATAACCTGCATATTCGCGACCGTTACCTGCGCGCGATGCTGGCGACGGACGATCCCTCGTCCCCGCACTTGGGTCAGGCGCTCCTATCGGCGGAGTACTACCGCCGGATGCGCCAAGAGCTGGGTCGCGTGGATTCGGGTTTTCATTCCTCGTTGAATCTCGTGCACGTCAACATGCTGAACACGATGACTGCCCTGCACGAGCAGGTGCACGAGCTGCGCGGCGAGGTGAGCGCCCTGCGTGCGCAGCTCGAGGCGGGTTCGGCCCTGCAGCGATCGCTGCGTCGGACGGCGTCCCTGCCGGGGCGCATCGTGCGCCGCCTGCTGGGGCGCTGAGCAGCACCACTGCGACAGAGGCGGGCCGGTCGTGGGAGAACCCACGACCGGCCCGCCTTTTTGTTTCTCTTACGGCAACGGCCGCACGACATCTGAGGTCATGCGATCCCACCCGTATCCGGCGGTGATGTGCTGCATGCGGGCTGGGCGCCCCATCCAGTCGGTATGAACGATCAAGTCATCTCCGAGGTAGATGGCAACATGCGTGACGGTCCCGCTCGTCGTGTAGAAGATGAGGTCTCCGCGCTGGCGCTGGGCGAGGGGCACGTGCTGGAAGTACGGGTAGGCGTAGAGCTCCTGCGACGTGCGATACGACGGCCATGCGTGCTTGATGACGTTGATGGGCTGGGGGTCCAGTCCGGCAACGTAGAGGGACTGGAGGACCAGGCCGGAGCAGTCGAATCCCAGATCGTAGGGGCCGGCCCCTCCCCACGTGTAGGACGATCCCGTCTGGTTCCATGCGTAGCCGATCATTGCCTCAACGCGCTCGTTGCGTGTGGCGGTCAGGGGCAGGGGCGTGGCCTGGTACTGGTCGACGGTCCACGGGTAGCCGGTGTCCATCGCGTCCCAGGTGGCTTTGTCGACGACGCCGGTGACGGGCAGTCCTGCGCGCTGTTGGAAGTTTTTCACGGCGGCGACGAAGGGCGCGTCGACGGAGGCGAGCTTGTTGGCGTGCCACAGGCCGAGTCGGACCTGGGCGATGCGCACCTTGGTGCCGTTCATTCCCCACGTGAGCGTATTGGTCGCGTCCCCGAGGCCCGTGATGTGGTCGGTGGGCTGCAGGTAGCCAGCCGGGGCCTCGTACCCGCGCCATGCGCCCGAGGCGTCGAATTCGTAGCGGCGGCCACCGACCTCCAGGGGCTGCGTGCGCATGATGCCCGTGTTGGGGTCCAGGTAGTACCACTCTCCCCCGTCACGCAGCCATCCCACCATCTGCGCGCCGCTAGAGGCGAAGTAATGCCAGCCGTCGGAAAGGTTCTGCCAGCCGGTGCGCATCGCGCCCGAGGAGTCCATGTAATACCAGGTACCGTCCACCCCGGTCATACCCGTGTGCATCACGCCACTGGTGGGGTCCAGGTAGTACCACG
>JAHYYD010000098.1:0-2352 GCA_019425105.1 Actinomycetota bacterium | reverse complement strand
ACCCCGGTCATACCCGTGTGCATCACGCCACTGGTGGGGTCCAGGTAGTACCACGATCCCCCGTCGTTCACCCAGCCGCCGAGCAGCGTGCCGGAGGGAGCCAGGAAGAACCAGTCGTCACCGTCGCGCAGCCAGCCGGTGGCCATGTAGCCGGTGGCGTTGAAGTAGTAGCGGCTCCCCCCGATCGCCGCCCACTGGGAGGCGGGGTAGGTTCCGTCGGTGCGCCGCCACCACCAGCCGATTGAGTCACGTATCCACGCTCCCCGACCGGTTTCGTCCGGGGCGTTCATCGTCGGCGGTTCGGTTGCGACCGACGAGGCCGGGGTGCCCCGATCCAGCTCGCTCGCACTGGGGGTGGTGGCCTCGGGCGCGCCCGTGGGTGCGAGGCTGGGAGAGTCGGACGGCGTCGTCTGCGCGGCGGACTGAGCTGCGGTGGAACTCTGTGCGGAGGATTGCGGCGCGGTCTCCTCACCTGCGTCGGCGCGGGCCTGTGCGGGCAGGGCGATGAGGGCGAGGGAGAGGGCCGCGATGAGGGCGCGCGCGGGGGCGCGGCGGGCGAGTGTGGGCGTCGGTGCCATGGCTGTGCCTTGTCGCTGGAAAACAGTTCTCCTATAAGTGTAGGACGATTGTCGCAGCGTGCGCGGGAATTTGGGCCCTCCAGGCAGACAAAAGGCCGGGCTCAGCGGTATGACGCCGTTGAGCCCGGCCCCACATCGACGTCAGTGCGTCAGTCCTCATTCTCGAGCGCGTCGGCCTGCTGGGCCTGCATGCGCGCGAGGTTCTCGTAGTCGGCGGCACCGCGCTTGGGCACGTCGCGCATGGGGCGCGCAGGCGTCAGGCCCGTGAAGGAGGCGCCCAGGTTGACCAGTCCGCCGGACTCCATGCCGGGGCCGGGCAGCACGTCGAAGCGGCGCGCCTTCTGGAGGGCGTCGATGACGCCTGTCATGTCGTGATTCTGGATGGCCGCCGAAATCGTGTAGGCGCCCGGGTTGAAGGTCAGGCGCGGGATCTCGATGTCCAGGTGGCCCGTGCCCGGTTCGATCGAGGTGGGAACATAGCAGGCATCCATGCCGTGCAGGCCCCACACAAAGACGCCCTCGCGCGTGTCGATGGAGGCACCGAAGACCGGGGACTCGATGCGTTCCTTCGCGCGGTAGTGCAGGCGCAGGCGCACGGGATCACCCGGGTACACGAGAGACGTGGACTCCCCGGAGGCGCTCAGCAGGTCGATGCGCTCGATCATGGCCTCGCCGCTGCCAAAACGCGTCCCGCCGCCCTCGACCTCGACGGCGTGGTGAGCGACGTCGGAGTAGGTGTCGATGACCTCGGCTGCCGTGCCCACGTCGACGAGCGTGCCGTGGTCCAGCCATGCGGCCTGGTCGCAGAAGGTACGCATCTGCTCGAGGCCGTGGGACACGACGACGACCGTGCGCCCCTGTTCCTTGAGCTGGGCGAACTTATCCATGCACTTGTTCTGGAATTCCATGTCACCCACGGCCAGGACCTCGTCGACGAGGAGAATATCCGGCTCGACGTGGATGGACACGGAGAATCCCAGGCGCACGTACATGCCCGAGGAGTAGTTCTTGACGGGCTGGTCGATGAAGCGCTCGACGCCGGAGAAGTCGATGATCGCGTCCAGCTTGGAGTCGATCTCCTTCTTGCTCATGCCCAGGATCGCGCCGTTGAGGTAGATGTTCTCGCGGCCCGAGAGCTCGGGGTGGAAGCCGGAGCCGACCTCGAGCATGGCGGCCATGCGCCCCGTCGAGGAGATCGTCCCCTTGTCCGGGGTGAGGATCTTCGCGATGCACTTGAGCAGCGTCGACTTGCCCGAGCCGTTATGGCCGAGCAGGCCGAAGGTCTTGCCCTGCGGGATGTCGAAGGAGACGTCGTCGAGGGCCCAGAACTCCTCGAACTGGGCGCGTGAACGCTGCAGGAACGCGCCCTTGAGGGACTGGTTGCGGTTCTTGTAGATGCGGAAGCGCTTGGAGACGCCCTCCACCGAAATCGCGTTCGTCATCAGAGTTCCTCCACGATTCGTGCCGAGAAGCGGCGGAAGATCAGCGAGCCGAGGCCGAAGATCCCGAAGGCCCAGGCGGCGCAGCCGAGCCACACCTGCCAGGACGGCATCGCGAAGCCGTACAGCGTCGAGCGGTAGGCCTCGAGGAAAAGCTCGGCGGGGTTCAGACGGAAGATCGTGACGATCGGGAGGGGTTCGCCGCCCCAGGTCCACCCCTTGGCCGCCAGGTCGGTCTGGACCTTGTTGAGCATCGACAGGGAGAAGACGACGCCGGAGGCGTACATCCAGATCTGGTTGAAGATCTGCCACAGGTGCGAGATGTCGCGGAAGTA
>JAHYYD010000097.1 GCA_019425105.1 Actinomycetota bacterium | reverse complement strand
TCTTGTTGATGTTGATGCCGTCGTAGCGGATCTTGCCGTCGGCGATGTCGTAGAAGCGGTTGATCAGGTTGGTGATCGTCGTCTTGCCAGCACCCGTGGCGCCCACGAAGGCGATCTTCTGGCCGGGCTTGGCCCACAGGGAGATGTCGTGCAGGATCTGCTTCTCGCCGTCGTAGGAGAAGTCGACGTCCTCCATGACCAGCTCGCCGCGCAGGCGCGTGTAGGTGACGGTGCCGTCGGCCTTGTGGGGGTGACGCCACGCCCAGATTCCCGTGCGTTCCTCGGTCGGCTCGAGCGAGCCATCGGGCAGCTCGCGCGCACGCACGAGGGTCACGTAGCCCTCATCCTCCTCGGGCTTCTGGTCGATGAGCGCGAACACGCGGCCCGCACCCGCCATACCGAGGGCAATCATGGGGACCTGCATCGACATCTGGCCGATCGTCTGCGAGAAGTTACGGACCATACCCAGGAAGGAGACAACCACGCCGACCGTGATGACATCGATGCCAACAAGGTGGATGTTCGGCGTCTGTTCCAGGATCATGACGCCGCCGACGATGGCGATGACGACGTACATGATGTTACCGATGTTGCCCAGGGCAGGCATCAGCACGTTGCCGTAGATGTTCGCCTTCTGCGAGGACTCGAAGAGCTTCTGGTTGAACTCCACGAATTCATCCTTGGCATCCTGCTCGTGATTGAAGACCTGGACAACCTTCTGGCCGTCCATCATCTCTTCGATGAAGCCTTCTTCGTCAGCGAGAGCCGCCTGCTGCGCCTTCATGAAGCGGCCCGACAGGCCTCCAAGCTTGCCGGTCAGGAAGGCCATGAGCGCACCCACGAGGAGCACAACGAGGAACAGCCACACGGAGTAGTAGAGCATCGTGCCAACCAGCACGATGATGGTCAGGCCCGACTGGATGAGCGTCGGGATCGACTGGCCGATCAGCTGGCGGATCGCGTCCGTATCGTTCGTGTAGGTCGACATGATCGCGCCGTGCGGGTGCGTGTCGAAGAATCGCAGGGGCAGGCGCTCCATCGAGTCGAACATGTCGTCACGCATATGCTTGAGTGTCCCCTGCGTCACGATCGCCATGGCACGCGTGTAGATGAAGCTGCCAATAACGCCGGCACCGAAGATGACAGCCATCGTGACGACGAGGCGTACCAGGGTTCCTCGCACCGCGTCGAAGCCGCTCTCCAGGCCCGGGGTCACGACGTTGTCGACGATCTGCTGCATGAAGATTGAGCCGACGGCCGAGGCCACGGATGCGAGGATGATGCACACAATCGTCAGGCAGATGCGCACCGGATAGTGCCGGAAGACGTAGACCATCAAGCGGCCGAAGGGACGCTCAATACCCTCGAGCTTGTCAGCGTCGTCGATTCGGGAGTTGCGCGTGCGTGCCATGTCAGGCCACCTCGCTTTCGCTCGCGGCGTTCTGGGAATCGTAGATCTCTCGGTACTCGCCGCCCGCTGCCATCAGCTCCTCGTGAGTCCCACGTTCCGTGATACGACCGTCGTCCAGGACGATGATCTGATCGGCATGGCTCACCGACGAGAGGCGCTGGGCGATGATGATCGTCGTCGTGCCCGGGATCTCGGTCTCAAAAGCATTGCGAATCAGCGAGTCGGTCTTCGTATCCACCGCGGAGGTCGAGTCGTCCAGGATGAGGATTTTGGGATTCTTCAGCAGTGCACGGGCGATACACAGGCGCTGCTTCTGGCCACCCGACACGTTGCTGCCGCCTCGGGAGATCACGTAGTCGTAGCCCCCAGGCAGCTGCTGGATGAACTCGTCGGCCTGCGCGAGCTTGCACGCATGCTCGATCTGTTCGTCGGTGGCCTCGGGGTTACCCCAGCGCATGTTGTCTTTAATCGTGCCGGAGAACAGAACGTTCTTCTGCAGGACGACGGCGACCGCGTCACGCAGGGCGCTCAGATCGTAGTCGCGCACGTCGCGACCGCCAACCTTCACGGATCCCTCGGAGACCTCGTAAAGGCGACAGATCAGCTGGATCAGCGAGGTCTTGGAGGAGCCCGTGCCGCCCACGACGCCGAGCGTCGATCCGGATTCGATGCGCAGATTGATGTCAGACAGGGCGTTCTCTTCGGCGCTCGCCGAATACTTGAAGAACACGTCCTCGAAGACGACGGAACCATCCGCAACGTCGGTCGCGCCGTTCTCGGGTGACGTGAGCGACGGCTCGTGGTTGAGAACCTCGGCGATACGGTGCGCGGACTCTGCGGCCATCGTCGTCATGACGAAGATGAAGGCGAGCATCAGCATATGTGTCAGGATCTGGATGCCGTAGGTGATGAGGGCGGTAAGCCCGCCCTTCGTCAGCTCGGTCGCACCCGAGTTGATGATGATCGAAGCGCCAACGTAGTCGACGGCCACGATCGCTGCGAAGACAAAGAACATCATGACGGGACTGTTGAGCGCGATGAGCTTTTCAGCGTTCGTGAAGTCCTTGCGTACGTCCTGCGATGCCGCGCGGAACTTCGTGGTCTCGTAGTCCTCGGTCACGAAGGACTTCACCACGCGGATCGCCGCGACGTTCTCCTGCACGGAGTTGTTCAGGGCATCGTACTTCTTGAAAATACGACGGAAGATCGGGAAGGCGATGAGCACGATGGCTGCCAGGATGATGGCGAGCACCGGTACCATGCCGAGGAAGATGATGGCCATGTTCACGTTGATGCGCCACGCCATGACGATCGAGAAGACGATCATGAGGGGCACGCGCACAGCGATGCGGATGAGCATGCCGAAGGCGTTTTGCACGTTGGTGACGTCCGTGGTCATGCGAGTGACCAGAGAGGACGTCGAGAAGCGGTCGATGTCCGCAAACGAGAAGTCCTGCACCTTAAAGAAGAGGTCCTGGCGCAGGTTCTTCGCCAGGCCCACCGAGGCGGTCGCCGCGAAGCGCGCGGAGAGGATACCGCAGGCAAGCGAGGCGAAGGCCAGCCCGGTCAGGATCAGGCCCAGGCGCATGACGGGGCTCAGGGACACGCCGTCGAGCGCATCCACGAGCGAGACCATGGTCAGCGGGATCAAGCACTCGAGGATCACTTCCCCGATGATGAACAGCGGGGTCAGGATCGAGGCGGTCTTAAACTCGCGTAGCCTCCCCACCAGCGTGCGGATGGTTTTCATATATCTCTTCTTCACTCCCTACGGGCGTCCGATAGACGAGGCCGGGGCGCGCATTCAGCGCCCGTGCAGCCTGCAGATGGTGATAATTGCTTTTTCGATGGCGCGCTCGGGGTCCCGCGACGCGCCCTTTGTTTCGGCGTCTGCCGTGGCGATGGCACCGAAGGCTCCCGCCAGCGACGCATCGGACCAGCCACGCAGCTCGCGCCTCGCACGGTCCACCTGCCAGGGCGCCATCTTCAGGGTGGACGCCGAGCCACCAATCGATACTTTCGCCATGGCGCGGAACTTCATGGCCAGAGCGCTGACGAGCAACTGCGGGGCAATGCCGGTCGCGAACGCGTGCCGGGCGAGCGTGAGCGCCTTCGCCGAGTTCCCCGCGACGGCCGCGTCGGCGACGTCGTATCCCGTGGCCTCAACGCGTCCCGCCTGGTAACGCCGCACGTCCTCCAGGGTGATGCGTCCGCTCACGTCGGAGAGAAGCTGCGCCAGTGCGCCCGCCATCGCGCGAGGGTCGTTACCCAGCGCGTCCACGAGGGCTTGCTGGGCCTCGGTGTCCATCTGCCGACGCGCGGCCCGCACATCGGAGGCAATGAGGGCCAGCTTGTCACGGTCATTTTTCAGCGGATCGGCGGGGAACACGGGCCATTTGGCCTTGGTGATCGTGTCGATGACTTTCTTGCCCCGAGCGTTTCCACCGGGATGGGCTAGGAACATCCACACGTCGGGGGCGGGTGCCGCGCAGTAGGCGATGAGGTCGCTGGCGAGTGCGTCGCTCATGGTCTCGAGGTCTCGGATGATGACCATGCGAGATTCGCCAAAGAGCGAGGGCGAGGCGATCACGTCGAGCTGTCCGGCCTGGTAGGTGGCCGCGTTAATGTCGGTGCGTTCGAGGTTGGGGTCGGCCTCGTGGGCGAGGGCGCGTAGCCGGTCGAGGGCACGGTCGACGAGGAGGCCTTCGGGTCCTTTGATCAACACGATGGGTGCCAGCGTTATCTCGGCTGGGGCCGCCGGGCGCGAACCGCGTGCTGCCACGTCTTCCTGCCTTTCCGCTGTGATAGTAACTCCCTAAGTCTGCCACTCGGAGGGCCCATCTGCGTCCCTCTTTGCCCACGGCGGACAATAGTCGTGGCAGGTGTCACGACGGTTTGACGGCACCCCCATAGTGGCGTCTTACTCCTGCCCTGACGTTTCACTCTCGTCAATGAGCTCGCTCTCGTCGATGAGCGGAGTTCCCCACCGCACCCACGCCCGCCAGGCAAGCCATCCGGCGCAGCCGCACGCATATATGCTCACAACGGTCGCTGCCCCGCCGGGCACGGCCACCCCATTTCCCGGTAGATCCGAGCACAACCGAGCAACACCCGCGATCCACGCCGTCGCCCACGAGGAAACGCGCGCACATGCCGAGGCGACTGGGATGCTCAGCGGGGCGAGGAGAGCGCCCGCAATCCCAGCGATGGTCGCGATGGGAACGGCGGGCTCGGCGACGACGTTAGCGATAATTCCCCACACCGGCACGGTTCCGGAGAGTGACACGATGAGGGGCGCGGTCGCGAGTTCCGCGAGGGCGGGCACGCAGACCATCTCCACGAGACGTCGCAGCGTCCGCCCCGCGCGCGTATCCCCGCGAATGCGTCGGCGCGAGCGACGGATGAGCGCAGACGACGGGCCGACGACCGCGAGCGCGGCGAGCGCGGAAAGTGCGAAGCCGTAGGAGCTCGATGCCCAGGGGTCGATGAGGAGCGTGGCGATGACGACGGCGGAGAGGGCGGCGATGGATTGGCCGTCGCGTCCGAGGATGAGTCCGAGGGCGGCGACGGCTGCGACGCAGACGGAGCGCACCACTGAGGCTTCGGGACCGACGAGGATGAGGATTGTGCCCAGGACGAGGATGGTTGCCCCTAGGCGCAGGGGTTTTCGTGCGGGGACCACGAGGGTGACGGTGGCGAGGATGATGACGATGTGGGATCCGGAGACGGCGGTGAGGTGGGTGAGGGAGGTCGTTCTCATGGCTTGGGCGAGGTCTGCGGGCATGCCTCGGTCGTCTCCGATTGCCATGCCGGGTACGAGGGCGCGGGCGTCCCTGGGCAGGGAGGAGCATGCGCGCGCGAAGGCTTGATGGGTGGCGCGCATCCAGGCGGATGGGCCACCGGGTCGTTCGATGAGCTGGGATCGTCTGACGCGTATCGTGCCGACCGATGGCGCGTCGGCTGCGAAGGTGGCGTCCAGGCTCCCCCAGATCTCGTAGATGTCACCGCGCGCGCCGCTGCCCCACCCGGAAGCGTTCACGAGCGCGGTCGCATGTGAGGGTATCCATTCCTCCCCAGCTGCGACTGCCTCGATGCGCGCTCGGGCGTGTCGCGTGGTGGAGAAGCCTGACGAGGCCGGGGCTGGGTCGGTCTGCAGGCGTACGCGCGCGTGGATGGGTCCGGAGTCGCGGCGGGCGGGGTCCCAGTCGTATTGCTTGCGCGCGACGGACCCAACCGCGAGCGCGCAGGCCATGCACGCGAGGAGCAGTGCGAGGCCGAGCCGGAGTGATCCGGGTGGGGTGAGGGCATGCCGGGGGGCGCGTCGGCCTCGTCGCGAGCACGCGTAGGAGGCCGCGCAGGCGAGGGCGAGGATGGCGCACGCACTCATGGCCTCCCAGTGCACGCGATGACCTGTCGCCCACCACGTGGCAGCCCAGGTGGCGGCGGCTGCGGGCGCGAGGCGCAGGTCGATCATGCGGGGAGCGCATTGTGTGTCGTTCATCCGCATACCCCGGGTCGTATCTTCTCGATGAGTGAGGGGCCGATGCCGGGGACGTCGTCGAGTTCGTCGACGGATGTCAGGCGCGGGTGCGTGGATCTGTAGGTGACGATGCGCTTGGCGAGGGCGGGGCCGATGCCGGGTAGCGTCTGGAGTTCTGTCTCGGTGGCGGTGTTCAGGCGGACGCAGGCTCCGGCGGACGTGTTTCCTTCGGGTGATGAGGGCGGGGGTGACTCCCCTGCGACGCCGACCCGTATCTGTTCCCCATCAACGAGGATGCGTGCGAGGTTGATCGACTCCAGGTCGGCCTCGGGCAGAGCTCCTCCCGCTGCGGTGATGGCGTCGATGACTCGGGAGGAGGCGGGAAGGGTGAGTACTCCGGGAGAGGCAACCGCTCCGGAGACGTAGACGACGACGTCTTCGGAGACCTCCGATGCCGGTACGGACGGAGGTGCGGACGCGGCTGGGGGCGCAGTAGCTGACGTGGCGCCGCTCTCCTGTCGCTCTGGGGAGGATTGCGCGAGGCTGTCGGCGCGTTCCTGCGTGGCGGCGTGTCTCCATACGCCCACGGCTGCGATGAGCACGACCACGACGATGAGGGCGGCGACGCTCGCTCCTCCGGGGAGGAAGCGGGCGACGCTCGGTTCGGCGGGTTCGTCATCCTCGCTCAGGGCACTGTCGTATACGGCTTTCGTCAGCGCCGCCATGCGCCGACGCGCCAACCATCGTGACACGTTCATGCATGCACGCTAACCCCGACGCATGGGCTCAGAACACGCGAAATGACACCCCTGTGGATAACTGCAGTGGGAGCACGGGGGCTGTGGACAAATCACACACCCACTCCACTCACGAATAACTCGCAGGGGACCGCAGTCCCAAGGGATACTGTTCCGGTAACGTCGAAGTACAGTGGCGCACCGCGCCCAGAGCCGAAAGACCACACCATGAGCGAGAACATCGAGGATCTGAAGGCGCAGCTCGCCGCAGCGGAAGCCGCGGCAAAGGCCGCCGAGGCTGAGGCCGCCCGCGCCAAGGCAGAAGCCCTGCGTCTTCAGCTCGAAGCCGCCGGATCCGCGGCCGCGCAGGAACCCGCCGTGCAGGCCGAGGCTGAGGCCGCTCAGGCCGCAGATGCGCGCGCCACAGCTGACGCGCTGCGCAGCCAGGTGGAGGCCGCGCAGGCCACCCCCGCCACCGAGGCTCCCGCCGCCGAAGCACCCGAGGCCGCCCCGGCCTCGTCCCCCGCACCGAGCGGCGAGCTGTCGGCTTTCGCCGCCCAGATCCAGGGCGCCTACTCCTGGGACGTCCCCGCGGTCACGATCGGCACGCTCATCGATGGTGGTGCGCGCGTTCCCGGCGTGGCCGCCAAGATGCCGCTGCCCATGTTCAACCGTCACCTCCTGGTCGCGGGCGCGACGGGCACCGGCAAGACCCGTACTCTCCAGCTCCTGGCCGAGGGCCTGTCCGCGAATGGTTCCTCCGTGCTCCTGTGCGACGTCAAGGGCGACCTGACGGGCCTGGCCGAGGCCGGGGCCAGCTCGGAGAAGCTCCTGAGCCGTACCGCGGCCAACGGTCAGGACTGGGCACCCGCCTCGTTCCCGATCGAGCTGCTGAGTCTGGGTGGGGTGGATTCGCAGTTCCCAGGCGTGCCCGTGCGCGCCCAGGTCTCCGACTTCGGCCCGATCCTGCTGGCCCGCGCTCTCTCGCTCAACACGACGCAGGAGCAGGCGCTCCAGCTGATTTTCGCGTGGGCGGACGGCCAGGGCCTCGAGCTCGTGGATCTGCCCGACCTGCGCGCCGTTATTTCCTTCTTGACCTCGGACGAGGGCAAGGACGAGCTGGCGACGATCGGCGGCGTCTCCAAGGCCACCGCCGGCGTCATCCTGCGCGCCCTGACCGCGCTCGAATCTCAGGGCGGCGGCCAGTTCTTCGGAGCCCCCGGCTTCGACACGGCTGACCTCATGCGCATGGATTCGACGGGCCGCGGCATCATTTCCCTGCTCGGCGTTGGGGACATTTCCTCGCGCCCGGCCCTGGTCAGCGCGGTCATTATGTTCCTGCTCGCCAACCTCTTCTCCACCCTGCCCGAGGTCGGCGACGTCGAGC
>JAHYYD010000096.1 GCA_019425105.1 Actinomycetota bacterium | reverse complement strand
CTGGACGCCTACTACGAGGCAAACATGGTCCTCATCTCGGTGCACCCGGTGTTCAACCT
This sequence comes from Actinomycetota bacterium, assembly GCA_019425105.1. Taxonomy (GTDB): domain Bacteria; phylum Actinomycetota; class Actinomycetes; order Actinomycetales; family Actinomycetaceae; genus Pauljensenia. The sequence continues at coordinate 7,991 of JAHYYD010000096.1, read as the reverse complement.
GTACAACCGCGACTGGCCGACGATGACGATGATCGACGGTTCCCTGCCGCCCGCAAAGTTCGTCTACGGTGATGAGGATCGCCTGGGTCATGCGATCGACTCGTTCGTTTCCCCCGGCGTCATTGTCTCCGGTGGCGAGATCGTGCGCTCGATCGTCTCCCCTCACACCTACGTTCACTCGTGGGCGAAGATCGAGGATTCGGTCGTTATGCACGGGTCTCGCATCGGTCGTTCCTCACGGGTCGTCAAGACGATTCTGGACAAGAACGTCATCGTCGAGGAAGGTGCCGTCGTCGGCGTCGATCTCGAGCACGACCTCGAGCGCGGCTTCACGGTGACCGAGTCCGGCATCACGGTCGTTCCCAAGGGCACTGTCGTCCACAAGTGAGTATGACGCTCCATCTCGATGAGCCGGGTGCCCCGCTGCTATTTCCCAGCGGGGCACCCGGCCTCGTCGTCACAGACGTCGACTCGACGCTGATCTGCCAGGAGGTCATCGAGGAGCTCGCCGAGGCCGCGGGTACGCGAGAGCAGGTCGCCGAGATTACCTCCCGCGCCATGAACGGCGAGCTCGATTTCGCGCAGTCGCTGGGCGAGCGAGTCGCGACCCTCGCGGGTGTCCCAGAATCCGTGTTCGGCGATGTCCTGACCTCCATCACTCCCACGAAGGGCGCACGCGAGCTGATCGAAGCGGTCCACCGCTGCGGCGGCAAGTTCGGCATCGTGTCGGGCGGCTTCGAGGAAGTGGTCGCTCCCCTGGCGGCCTCCCTCGGCATTGATTTCTACGTGGCAAACCACCTTGAGGTCGTAGATGGTGTACTGACGGGCCGCGTGTTGGGCCGCATCGTCACCTCCCAGGTGAAGGTCGACTGCCTGCGTTCGTGGGCCTCGGCGCTCAACCTCCCCCTCGAGCGCACGGTTGCGATCGGCGACGGGGCGAACGACATCCCCATGATGCACGAGGCCGGCGTCGGTATCGCGTTCTGCGCAAAGCCCGCCGTTCGCGATCAGGTGTCGATCCAGCTCAACACGCCGGATCTCTCCCTGGCGATCACTCCCCTCGGACTCGCCTAGCCGCCGACGTCAGGGTTCGCGCGTGTCCGTGAGGCGGATCATGTGCCCGTCCCAGCCGTCACGCCACGTACGGGCGTACTCGAGAATCTGCGCGGGGTAGATGTCTGCGTCAATCTGAGCCACAGCCTCGTCAAGGTCCCACCAGGCCTGCGCGTCGATGACGGATCGCTCCAGATCGGTCCACCCCTCCCGACTCAGCGCCGTCGACGGCGCATGAGCGAGGAAGAACCACTCGTCCTGGCGTGCGGTGACCGCCAGGAAGTCAAACTCAGCGGTCCGGTAGAGGACGGGGCCGACCAAATCGTCAGGGGCCAGCACGATCCCGGTTTCTTCGAAAACCTCACGGACAGCTGCGCTGCGCGGATCCTCTCCTTCCTCGATGCCACCGCCAATCGTGAACCACCAGAATCGCTCAGGCTGATCCTCATCATGGCCCTTCGCCAACAGGACACGTCCCGCATCGTCAAACAGGAGGACGCGGGCGGCCTCCCGGTGGGGATAGCCGTCCGCGTCCACGGGCCAGTCGAGTGCGCTCATGCCTCCAGGGTAGCCCGGTGACGACGCAGGCCCCACACGAGGAGCGCAACGCTCACAAGCAGGACGGGCACCTCGATAGCTCCGTAGGTGAGGTTCCACGAGTCCTCGGGCGCCAGGAAGCCAACGCCGTTGGCCTGCCCATGAAGCACGAGGGCTGCGACGAATCCACCGACCGCAACGAGGATGCCCGCGAGCACATTCTTCGCGCGCAGCGCAGCCCACGCGAGAGCGTAGCCGAAGACGCCCGTGAAGATCGCGTGCCCGTATCCGCCCAGGAGCGCACGCGCCAGGAAGGATTCCCACAGTCCGCCCATCCCCTCGTCGAGGGCGCTCACGTAGTAGCCCATGTCCTCGCCCCACGCGAAGCCGAGACCAACGAGGACACCCAGGACTGCGCCCTGAGACGGATGGGTCAGCAGTTTACGGGCGGCGAGGATCAGGATAAGAACACCGATGCCCTTCGCGGTCTCCTCCACGACGGGCCCCGTGGCAACGGAAGTGACAAAGTCAACCGCATCGTCACTCATGCTGGTTGATTCCACCGCGGCGTCGATCAGGCCGTTCCCGATGCCTGCGATCATGAGCGCACCGCCGGTGCCCCACGTGAATGCAGCAATCCATGACAGGATCGACGGAGTGAATCGCGCCGCCCAGGCCAAGAAGAGGAGGCCGATGAGAGCGCTGACGCACGAGGCGCTCACTGCGAGTGCCGCCGTGGAGCTGGTGGCACCGTCAATCGCACCAAGGACCTCGTGGGCTAGTGCCGGAATGCCGATGACGATCAAGATGATCGAGCACACGGTGAGGGCCCGCGACGAAGGGCGGGCAGGATGAGCGTGAGTCACGTTTGTTTCCTTTCTATCCCCACCATCGTGCGACATCAACCTATGCGTAACCTATGAAAACGCCATGCGACGACCGTGTGAATCGAAAGACTCACATGGGGCGGATGCCCATCAGCGCCTGGAACGTCTGACGCTGCGTCGTCGCCTCCTGCACCTTTTGCTGCGTATCCGCAATCCGCCCCGGTTCGGGACCGCGCACATTCATGATGACCTGGTCGAGGCCGAGGGACGCCAAGTTGTTCATGAAGGACTTCATCGCCCGCTTTGCTTCTGGGCCACCGCTTGCCACCCAGGAGAGTGCGTTTCGGCGGGCAGCGGGATCGCAGACCATCTGGACTTCGCTGGGCAGAATCCAGCCCTGGTTGACGTAGGGCATGAGACCGGCGGCGATATCGCGCCGCTCTCGACGCATCGCACGGGACACGAAGAACAACCAGCCACAGAACAGCGGAACCTGAATGATGAAGTAGAGCAACAAGAAGCCACCGCGGCTGCCAGAGATCACTGAGGATCCGTTCCACACACCGTGCATCGTCACACCAATCAGGTAGCCGAGGAGGCTCACGCCGATACCGGTACCCACCGAACGAGTGCGCGTCGCAGCCCATCCAATCGCCCAGCCGGTGCACGAGGTGTACATGATGTGTCCGAAGACACCCAGGAAGACACGCATCATGAACATTTGAGCGAATTGCCCGGCGTAGGCACCTCTCACGAAATAGGTGAAGTCTTCGACAACTAGGAATCCGGCCGCTGAATAACCGGCGTAAACGAGGCCATCGAGCGGGGAGGAAATGCTGTTACGACGCATCATCACGATCACGAGCACGCCGAGGGCCTTGAGGAATTCCTCGCCGACTGGAGCGGCAACAACGACCATAAAAATCTGTCCCGCAGCTTCGCTACCGGTTGCGCTTGCGACAACACTGCCGGCGATTTCGTTCGAGATGATGCCGAAGAAAATCGCCACACCACCGCCCCACAGCAGAGCCGCGATCTTCGTCCACCACGGTTCGGGCTCAAAACGGTCCACGAACTGGAGGAACGTCAGAGTAATGGCAAGAGGAATCAGGCAGCAGAAGGCGAGGAGAAGACCAAGGAACGGTCCGCTCGCGAAGAGGAAGCCGCTGATACCCACAAGCATCAAAGCCGCGCCGACACCGATCACAACGGCTTCAAAAACCGGCGCTTTCTTGGCAGTTGTGGGCATAGCCCACGCCTGCACCTGCTGTGGTGCAGCCTGCGGATACTGTGCGGCGCTGGGCCCGGGCATGGTCGGCGCGGTATTGACGAACGACTGGAAGGACGGGGTAAACTGTGCTTCTGGTTCGAAGCGGGTCATCGGATCTGGAGCAGGAATCTGTGCCGAAGTGCCGAAAGACTGTCCGGTGGAAGCAGCGGGAGCGTAGCTTCGCGCAGGCTGTGGCTGCGGAACGCTCGCTTCCTGCGGCTGCGGCACATCCGAAGCGCCCGGCTGAGGCACGGGAACGTAACCCGAACCCGCAGGCGCACCGTACTGCCCACCCGGTGCCGACTGTCCCTGCTGGGGCTGAGGAACGGGAGCATAACCCGAACCCGCCGGCGCACCGTACTGACCGCCCAGAGCCCACTGGTTCTGCTGCTGATTCGGCGGCATATTGCCCTGCGGAGGCATGGAATGCGGGAAATTGTTGCTCATAGTTCTTCCTTCTTAGCGTGCCTGTGCGAGGCGGGAAACGGCGTCGGTCACGTCCTGTTGCTGCTCGGCGATCGATGTCAGACGCAAGAATTCGCGCCTATTTTCGACGGCCTCGGCCAGCATGCGTTGATCGTTATCGATGCGTGCGCGGTCAGGACCATGCTTGGCCATGAGTCGCTGATCCATGCCCAGCGAGGCGAGGTTGACGAGGAAGGACCGCATGGCTCGCTTGGCCTCGCGTCCGCCGCTGCGTGCCCACTTGAGGGCGGCCCTGCGCGCTCGCCTGTCCGTGGCCATCGTGACCTCGCCAGGAATAAGCCACCCGGTACGCACGTACGGGACGAGTCCGACGCGGATCTTCTCGGCTTCCTTCCGGGACAAAATGATGAGCGTGATCGCCCAGACCAAGAAGGCTGGAACTTCGATCCCGAGATAGATCAGGAAGAAGTATTGACCCAGGAACGACGCGGTTCCGTTCCATACAAAGTGGATGACCATCGCGAAGAACCAGAACACCAGGACAATGCCGGTCTTGGACCAGCCGCGCTTGAACTTGATGAGCGCCAGCGCGAGGCCGATACCCGTCATCGAGGTCGCCATGGCGTGCACGAAGGGGCTGGCGATTCCACGCATAATGAAGGTAAACAGGAGACTGTTGTCAGCGGGATCATCGACCCTGAGGAAGTACAGGATGTCCTCGGCAAACATGAATCCACAGGCAGAAAAACCCGCGTAGACGACGCCATCGATAATCGAATTGATGTTGGTTCGACGCACGACGACGACGATGAGAACACCCAACCCCTTGAGGGTCTCTTCGATGAGTGGGGCGATAAAGGTAGCGGCGAGTGCGTTGGATTGATTGACATCACCGAGCGAGAGGATGATGTTTTCCTGAAGGGCCGTGTTCAAGATACCGGCAGAAATAGTGGCAACCCCCGCTCCCCAGAGAAAGAGAGCTCCCTTCGTCTTCCACGGCTCAGGCTCCCAGCGGTCGATGAGCAGGATGAAGCTGACGACGATAAGGAGAGGCACGACGGCGAGAAGGCTCGTCCGAACAAGGGATACGACACCCGATGACGCCGGGCTCAGCCAGAAGATAACGAGCGCAACGAAACCGATAGTACTGACCGTCGCGATGATGACCTCGAGCCACGGAAACGAATGCCGTGCCTTCGGCGTCTGCCACACGGGCGCGGCATCGTCGGGGGCAGGCGTGGACATGCCGTTCACCATGTCGACGTTGACGCTGCTGATTTTCTTCAGGCGATAGTCTTCTCCCGGCCCTCCCCAGTGGGTCGTGTTCATGTCAGTATCCCCGTCCGCCGATATGTGTGTCGTCATCAAAGTCAATAGGCTCGGGCACCGGCGCGTGTCCGGCGAGCCGAAGTAATTTTACCATTCGTGCGGAACGCAGAGCACGGACTCCCGCTACATCGACGTTGTGGACGTTTCGGGTTAGTTCGATGCGGTAACACGTCGCGTCGAGTGCCTCGAGTCGCGCTTTTGCTTGTGGGTCCTCTTCAATCCGCGCACGCACGTCCGGTGTGAGCGTTTCCCGGATCGCACGCGTCAATGCCGACGCTCGCTCCAGCCGAGCACTCACCTCGACGCGATCCGCCTGACGCTGCGCACTCGTGCGCCGGTCGAGTCCGTCTGTCGTCAGCTGATCGCCACCGTCTTGGATATACGCGCGTGCGGCATCGACGAGGCTGGGGCCACCGGCGCTTTCAAGGCTGGCTGCGTGAGCCAGCAGTTCCGCCTCCGAGGCGCGACGCAACAGCAGACGAGAGAGCGCGTCGCGCGATGCGAGGATTCGCTGATGCAGGCGATCGAGCCGACGCGCACGCGTGATGGCGACGCCCGCGACGAGGGCTGCCACGATGACGCACACGCAGGCGAGAACAACCGTCCAAGGCGAGACATGAATCATCGGGGGTTCTCCTCGTCATCACGGCCACGAATCAGATCGAGCGCCCGCCTCGAACCCGAATCTGCAGGACTGCCCATGTCGATGGCGAGCTTGTAGACCTCAAAGACCTTATCCGCGACGACCTCCCAGTCGTACTGAGCGGACGCGCGCTGACCCGCATCCGCGAGGGCGTCGAGGCGCTCGCGATCACCCAGCAGGTCCGTCAGGACTGAGGCAAGGGAGTCGCTGTTACCGGTCTCGAAGAGTGCGCCTGCTCGACCATCCTCCAAAACGGCTCGGAACGCTGGAATATCGGAGGCAACAACGGTGGTTCGGGCCGCCATGGCCTCGACAAGGACAATACCGAAGGACTCCCCGCCGGTTTGCGGAGCCACATAGATCGACGCTCCGGCGAGGAGGGATTCCTTCTCCTCATCGCTGATTCCACCCAGGAACGAGACTGAATCTCCGAAACGTGCCACAGTCGCGCGAATATCGGGGGCATCTCCGCGCCCCGCGATCAAGAAACGGGTGCCTGGAACGCGCTCGAGGACAGACTCGATCGCACCCGCGAAAATACCCAGTCCCTTGCGCGGCTCATCAAGGCGGCCAAGGAACACGATGACCGGCCTGTCGTCCGTCGCAACCCACTGGTCCAGGGGCTGCGCCGTGCGGAACGATGCCGTTTCCACGCCGTTCGGGATAATGACGGCGTCTCCCCCATGGTGCTCAATCAGGGTGCGTCGAGCCTCTTCTGAGACAGCGATGCGCACGCCAATGCGTTCCATGTACAGGCGCATCGGAGCCGACGCAATCGCGCGAGATACTGAGCGTCCGAGTGCTGCATGGAACGTACCCACGAGAGGTGCACTCGAGAGCATCGCGGCAGCCATCGACACCGAAGGCACGACGGGTTCGTGAACGTGCACCACATCGAAGTCGTTGTCCGCGAGCCACCGACGGGTGCGCGCGAGAGCCTTGGGCTTGATGGAAATATTTGCAACCGACCCGTTGAAGGGAATAGACACAGAGGAGCCGGCGGATGTAATCCACTCGGGCAGGTCATCGGATGTTGAAGGGGTCAGCACCCGCACATCGTGGCCGCGCGAACGAAGCTTCAGCGCAAGGTCACGAATATGAAAGCCCACTCCCCCGGGCACGTCCCAGGAGTACGGGTTCACGATTCCGATCTTCATCGATTCTTCCTCTCGTGCTCGGCCCTCGCGCGCGCCAGGCGCTCGGGGTCAAGATCCTCCACATACACGCGCTGCATCATGTGCCAGTCCTGGGCCTTCGACGCCATCATGGAGGCAAATTCATCCACCCATGCCTGCGTGAGGGCTTCGACGTGGTTCATGCCCGGCCGCTCGCGCTCACCGGCTTGGATAGGACCAACGCATCGCACGCGTACATCGGCCCCGGTCGGAGTCTCATTCTCGTAGGTGATGCAGGCGGCGAAGAGGGGACGCTCCAGCTTGGTCGCGAGCGCAGCCGGACCCGCGGCGACGAGTGCACGCCGCGTACCGAGATCGACCTCGATGCCCGAACCCGAAATATCCCGGTCTGCAAGAAGCGGCACGATGACGCTACGCCCGCGCACGCGCTCAATGAGGGTGGAAAAGACCGACTCGCCCTTCGCGACGCCGATGATCTCCATGCCGAGGCCTTCGCGCAGCGCCACGAAACGCTCAAACAGTGAGGGAGGTTCGACCTTCTCGGCTACGGTCACGATTGTGCGACCGTGGGCACACACCCATGCTCCCGCGCGGTCCCAGCTGCCAGAGTGTCCCAGCGCGAGGACCACCGGTCCGTCCGCACTGGCCTGTGCCAAGGCCTCGAATCCCTCGAAGGACACGCCCTCGAGCAGCAGCGCGCCTCGACGCGATCCGAGCATCAGCTGCTCGGCGTAGTTGCGGATGTGCGAGCGAACTGCGTCGCGCAGCTC
>JAHYYD010000095.1:5422-8124 GCA_019425105.1 Actinomycetota bacterium | reverse complement strand
CAGCGCGGGGGAATGAGGAGAGCACGACTATGAGTATCTTCGACCGCTTCGAGAGCGCCGTCGAGAGAGGCGTCAACGGCGCCTTCTCGCGCGTGTTCCGGTCGGGGATCAAGCCCGTGGACATCACCACGGCGATCCGCCGCGCCATGGACGAATCCGTCCAGGAAGTCTCCGCCTCGCGCATCATCGCCGCGAACCACTTCGCGGTCTACGCCTCGCGCACCGACCTCACGTCCCTCGAGGCATCCCTTGACGTCCTCGCCGACGAATTCGCCCAGCAGGCCACCGAGCACGCCTCCTCAAACGGCTACTCACTCCTCGGACCCGTGACGATCGAATTCATCGCCGACGCGTCCGAGCCCAGCGGCACCCTCAAGGTCGACGCCGAGAACCGCAGGGGCCCCGCAGCCCCCGCCACTGCCTCGTCCGCGTCCCCCGAACACCCCATCATCGATGTCGACGGCGAAAAGTGGCTCCTCACCGAGCCCGTGACCGTCATCGGACGCGGCTCTGAAGCCGATATCGTCGTCAACGACTCGGGTGTCTCGCGCCGTCACCTCGAACTGCGCATCACCCCCACCGGCGTGATCGCAACCGACCTCGGTTCCACCAACGGCACCTTCGTTGAAGGACACCGAATCGACGCAGCGACCCTGCTCGACGGCAACCAGATTGTCATCGGACGTACCAAGATCCTCTTCTGGACCCACCCAGACCAGAGCGGAGTTTAATGAAGTGACCACCGACCTCGCATTCACCGTTTTCCGCATCGGGTTCCTGGTGCTGCTGTGGCTCCTCGTGCTCGCGGCTGTCAACACGCTGCGGCGCGACATCTTCGGCACCGTCGTCACCCCGCGCGGCAAGGGACGCGACAAGGCGACGTCACGCCGCAAAGCCTCCCGCGACAAGCGCAAGGACAAGAAGCGCACGTCCTCCAACCCGCTGGCCCCCAAGGATCTCCTGGTGACCGGCGGCCCGCTCGTGGGCACCATGCTGCCCCTCGGAGAGGCCCCCATCGTCATCGGGCGTTCACCCGCCTGCACGCTCGTGCTCGAAGACGAGTACGCGTCCAGCCGCCACGCGGCTCTCACCCCCCAGTCCGACGGCTGGTGGATCGAAGACCTCTCCAGCCGAAACGGCACCTTCATCGACGACGAACGCCTGAGCACCCCACGCCAGCTCAAGATCGGTGACGTCATCCGCATCGGCCAGACGACTCTCGAATTGGTGGGTTGATATGTCAGGAAACGCCGTTCAATTCCACTACGCCGCCCGCTCCGACGTGGGCCTCGTGCGTTCCAACAACCAGGACTCCGGCTACGCCGGTGCGAACCTGCTGGTCCTCGCCGACGGCATGGGCGGCCCCGCGGGCGGCGACATCGCCTCCTCGGTGGCCCTCGCGCACCTCGTCCCCCTCGACACGGACTCGCACCCGGCCGACTCGATGCTTCCCCTCCTGCGCGAGGCCCTCCTCGACGCGCACGAGGAACTCACCGATCGTTCGAGCCGCGACCGCGACCTCGAAGGCCTGGGCACCACCTGCATCGCGCTCATGCGCAGCGGCAACCGCCTGGCGATGGTCCACATCGGCGACTCGCGCGCCTACGTGCTGCGCGGCGACACGCTCACGCAGGTCACGACCGACCACTCCTTCGTGCAGTACCTGGTCGACACCGGCCAGATCACGCCCGAGGAAGCCGAGCACCACCCCAACCGCAACGTCGTCCTGAAGATCCTCGGCGACGCGCAGGCCGACGTGGCCCCCGACGAGACCATCCGCGAGGCCGTCGTCGGCGACCGCTGGATGCTGTGCTCCGACGGCCTCTCCGGCCTCGTCTCCCCCGAGACGATCGGCCAGGTCATGGCCGACATCAAGGATCCGGGCGAGTGCGCCGAAGAGCTGATCCGCCTGGCGCTCCTGGGCGGCGGCCCCGACAACATCACGTGCGTCATCGCGGACATCGTTCCCGCCGGCACGTACCCGCCCGCTCCCCCGCAGATCGTGGGTGCCGCGGCCATCGACCGCAACGCCAAGTCCCGCGGAGGCGAAGGCGCGGCAGCCCGCGCGGCGGCCCTGGGTTCCTCCTCCTCGGGCACCCCCAGCGACGAGGACGAGGCCCCCATCGAGCTCAAGCCTCGGTCCTCCTGGTGGACCCCGGTGTTCATCTCGCTGGTGACGGTCCTCGTCGTCGCGGCCTCGTGGATGTCGTGGAAGTGGACGCAGACCCAGTACTACGCGATCGGCCAGGACGGCTACGTCGTCATCTACCAGGGCATCCCCCAGTCGATTGGCCCGTGGCAGCTCTCGCACGCGGTCGAGGTCTCGAGCGTGTCCCTCGCCGACCTGTCCCCCGTCGATCGCCAGCGCCTCGACACGCCGGTGCTGCGTTCCTCGCGCGCCGACATCGACTCCTACATCGAGGGCCTCAAGCGCTCCGCGGCTGAGAACGCGGCGTCCTCGTCCTCCTCATCTTCGTCGTCGACGCCTCAGTCGGGTACGTCCCAGTCCGGTGCCTCCCAGTCCGGGGCGCAGAGCGGGGGCGCCTCCTAATGGCTACCGTATCGATCGCGCCCGCCCGGCCTCGCCGATTCCTGGAGCTGACCCTCATGGGGTTGGCCCTGGCCGTCGGCATCGCCGGCTACGTGCTGACGTCGCTGAACTACACGGGGGAGATCCCCGCGAACCTGCTCACGCAGGTCGG
>JAHYYD010000095.1:0-5322 GCA_019425105.1 Actinomycetota bacterium | reverse complement strand
CAGGAGACCTTCGGCGCGCGCGTGTGGATCCACCTGGGTCCCATCTCCATCCAGCCCGGTGAGCTCGTGAAGATCACGCTGGCGATCTTCTTCGCCGGATACCTCGTGACCAACCGCGACAACCTGGCGATCGGCGGCCGTAAGTTCCTCGGCATGCGCCTGCCTCGCGCCCGCGACCTCGGGCCGATCATGGTCGTCTGGCTGATCGGCATCGCGATCCTCGTCCTGCAGCGCGACCTCGGCACCTCGCTGCTCTTCTTCGGCCTCTTCGTCGCGATGCTGTACGTCGCCACGAACCGCGTGTCGTGGCTGGTCATCGGTTTTGCACTGTTCGTGCCCGCAGTCCTCGTGGCGGTGAAGTCCTTCGCCCACGTGCAGACGCGCTTCAACATCTGGCTCAACGCCCTCGACCCCGACATCTACAACCAGGGTTCCTATCAGCTCGTCCAGGGCCTATTTGGACAGGCTTCCGGCGGCCTCATGGGCACCGGTTGGGGCCGCGGCTACCCGCAGCTCGTGCCGCTGGCGAACTCCGACTTCATCCTCTCCTCCTTTGCCGAGGAACTGGGCCTGACCGGCATGGCCGCCATCCTGGTCCTGTACCTGATACTCATTCAGCGCGGCCTGCGCGCGGCACTCACGGTGCGCGACGGCTTCGGCAAGCTCCTGGCCACCGGCCTGAGCTTCTCGCTGGCCATCCAGCTGTTCGTGGTGCTCGGCGGCATCACGCGCATCATCCCGCTGACCGGCCTGACGGCCCCGTTCTTGGCGGCCGGCGGCTCCTCGATGGTGTCCTCGTGGATCACCGTCGCCCTGCTGATCCGCGTATCCGATGCTGCTCGCCGCCCGGCCTCGACCCCCGCGCCGTGGAATTCCGGCATCCAGCCTGCCGTGGGAGTGGGTGAGTAAACCGTGAACAACCAGATCCGCAAGATCTTCATCATCGTCCTCATCATGTTCGCCCTGCTGGGCGTGGGCGTGACGAACACGCAGTTCATCTCCGCGTCCTCGCTCAACGCCGACGCGCGCAACCAGCGCACGGTCCTGCACGCCGCGGAAACCGACCGCGGCCCGATCATCGTCGACAAGACGGCCATCGTCTCGTCCGAGCGTGAACAGGACTCCAAGCGTTACGCGCGCTCCTACGCCGAGGGCCCGCTGTACGCGCCGGTCACGGGCTATTTCTCGTCCGTGGGCAACGCGTCGACGGGTATCGAGGCCGCCGAGGAGGACGTCCTGGACGGCCAGTCGCAGACGCTGCTCGGCCAGCGCCTGCGTAACCTCCTGACCGGCCAGAACCGCCAGGGCGGCGGCGTGGAGCTCACCCTGAACTCGCAGATGCAGAAGGCCGCCGCCGAGGCCCTCGGAAACCGCAAGGGCGCTGTCGTGGCTCTCGACGCGAAGACCGGCGCGGTCCTCGCGATGTACTCGGCGCCGACTTTCGATCCGAACCAGCTTGCCTCCTCCGACGCGAACGCTGTGTCGGACGCGTTCTCGGCGCTCTCCTCGGACCCGAATAATCCGCTGCTCAACCGCGCGATCTCGCAGCGCTACGCGCCCGGTTCCACCTTCAAGGTCCTCACGACGATCGCCCTCATCGAAAACGGCGTCGCCGAGCCGGACACGCGCATGTCGTCGCCGGTGTCCACAACCCTGCCCGGCACCGCGACCGAGGTGTCCAACATCGAGTCCTCGACCTGCGGTGACGGCAACCCGACGCTGACCGAGGCCTTCGCCCGCTCGTGCAACACGACCTTCGTGCTGGCCTCCGAGCAGCTGACGACCCAGCAGCTCGTCGATGTGACGAACCGATTCGGTTTCGGGCGCGACTCCCAGATCCCGCTGGCGGTGACCCCCTCGGTCTTCCCGGCCGACGCCGATAACGCGCAGCTCGCGATGAGCGCGATCGGTCAGTACACGGTCCAGACGACGCCCCTGCAGATGGCCCAGATCGCTCAGACGGTCGCCAACCAGGGCCAGATGATGACTCCGTACCTCATCGACTCCATCGTGGACGCGGACAATCAGGTCGTTCGTACAACCAGCCCGACGGACGGCGGACGCCCCATCTCCGCAGAGACCGCCTCGAAGCTGCGCACCATGATGGAAGCCGTCGTTTCCCAGCCCTACGGCACCGGAAACACGATGGCTCTGCCGAACGTGGCCGTGGCCGCCAAGACCGGCACCGCTGAGACCGGCGAAGGCGACCGCGCGAACGCGTGGGCCATCGGCTTCGCACCCGCCGACAACCCGCAGATCGCTTTCGCGGTCCTCGTCGAGGGCGACGACACGAACCCCACCCCGCACGGTGGCGACGTGGCCGGCCCGATCGCTCGCGCTGTCCTGGAAGCGGGGCTCAAGTGAGCGCGCCACGCATGACATCCGGTGCCGGGCGAGTGCTCGGTGGGCGCTACACGCTGCTCACCCCGATCGCGCAGGGTGGCATGGGCGAGGTGTGGAAGGCCCGCGACCGGGTCAGCGGACACATCGTCGCAGCCAAGGTCCTGCGCCCCGAACTGGCGGGCGAGGAGCTCTCCCTGTCGCGTCTGCGCCTCGAGGCCCGCAACTCGATGTCGATTTCCCACCCGAATATCGCGAACACGCAGGATTCGGGCCAGGAGGACGGCATCGGCTGGATCATCATGGAGCTCGTCGACGGCTATCCGCTGACGGATTACCTGCGTGGCGGCTCGCGCATCGAGCCCGAGTACCTCATGCCGATCCTCGTGCAGGTCGCGATGGCCCTGGGCGCCGCCGCGCGCGCCGGCGTCGTACACCGCGACATCAAACCCGCGAATATTCTTGTCCGTCCTGATGGCATGGTGAAGCTGACGGACTTCGGCATCTCGCGCGCCACCGGCCAGGTGAACCTGACGGCCGCGGGCATGGTCATGGGCACCGCCCAGTACCTGCCGCCCGAGCAGGCCATGGGCGAGATCGCCACCCCCATCGGCGACCTGTATGCCCTCGGCGTCATCGCTTACGAGGCCGCGGCCGGCCGCCGCCCCTTCACAGGCGAAACGCAGGTGGACATCGCGTTCTCGCACGTCAACGACCCGGTGCCCCCGCTCCCCGACTTCGTCCCCGAGCCGCTCGCCGACGTCATCCTGCACCTGCTGGAGAAGGACCCCGCGAAGCGCCCCGAGTCCGGCTCTGCCGCCGTGCGCGAGATCGCCGCCGCAGCCAAGGCCATGGGGATCTCCGTGACTCCCCGGCCTCTCCCCCTGCCCAAGGCCGCACAGCGTCCGGCCGAGGTCCGCACGCCCGTCCAGCCCTCCGTACCGATCGTCGCGCCCGTACGCCACCTGACGCGCCGCACGCTCCCCGAGGACATGCTCCAGCCTCCCTCGGGCCTGACCCCCAAGGTGCGCACCACGACCGGCCGCCACGCCGCCGTCCCCGTCCTGGACGAGGCGACCACGATCGCGCCCTCCTCCTCGGCGATCCCCATCACGGGCCGCCACGCGTCGGTTCCGCGGATCCTCGACGAGGCCGAGGTCCTTCCGACCGCACGCCCCGTTTCCACACCCACACGGGCGCGTCGCCTGCACCCTGAGACCACTGGCGAGCACGCGCCCGCAGTGTCCGGTGCCGTCCGATCGCTGACCTCGACCGGGCGTCACGCGGCAGTCCCGGCCCCTCCGAGCGCCCCTCAGGCACCGGCCTCCGCGCCGATTCCGACCCGCTCCACCGCCGCGGCATCCGCATCTGCGCCGGCGCCCGCATCTGCACCTGCGCCCGCAACCAAGCCGACGTCGGCCTCGTCGCCGCGGCACGCGGTACCCACGCGTCCGGAGCAGGCCCCTCAGCCCCGCGAGAGCGCGCAGCGTCCCGAGGCACCCATCCCCGCGCCGCCCGTCACGCCCGCCGATCAGGCCTCGGATGACCGCAGAGCAGCGCTCGCGCAGCGCCTACGTGAACGCGCGGCCACCCGTCAGGCCGAAGACGCCGCCGAGGCACAGCGCCGCGAACGCGTCGCACGCGAAGAGGAACAGCGCCAGCGCGAACTGCGCGAAGCCCGCGAACGCCGCGAAGCCGAACAGGCACAGCGCAAGGCCGCCCAGCGCAGCGCGCCCTCCATCCCCCAGCCGACCCGCTCCGAGCAGCAACGAAGCGACAAGGCGGCCACGGCCTCGTCGCCGCGCGCCACGAGCGGCGGGACTCCGCGCGTGTACGGCACCGTCCCCCAGCCTCGGGCCCCCAAGCCGTCATCTCGTCCACGCCGATCCGTGTTCGAGCCCCGACCCGACAAGGCGACACACGGACCACGCTGGCACGACCTCGACGCCCGATCAGCGGACAGGATGCGCCCGCCGACCAAAACGGCGTACTCGCGCAGCGTGGTCGCACCGCCCGTCCCAGTATCCAGGCAGATTATTCGCGCGGTCATCGTCGCAATCATCGTGATTGGGCTCATCGCGCTCACAGCTATTACGATCAAACACATGCTTGGCTCCCTGATTCATCCAAGTGCGGGAGCACACATTATCGAGGAGGTTAGGACATGGCAGAGCCCATGGCCCACCGTCTAGCTGGCCGATACGAGGTCCGCTCGCTCATCGGGCGAGGCGGCATGGCCGAGGTCCACCTGGGCTTCGACACTCGTCTTTCGCGCGTCGTCGCCATCAAGATGCTGCGACGCGACCTAGCGCAGGATTCGATCTTCCAGGCGCGCTTCCGTCGCGAAGCGCAGTCAGCGGCGTCGCTGAATCACCCGAACATCGTCGCCGTCTACGACACCGGCGAGGAGATCATCGAGGACGCGTCCGGCCGCTCGATCGCGATTCCCTACATCGTCATGGAGTACGTGGAGGGGCACACGGTCAAGGAACTCATCTCCGACGGTACGGCCGTGCCGATCAACGAGGCCATCGAGATCGTGTCCGGCGTCCTGTCCGCCCTCGAGTACTCGCACGCGAACCACCTGGTGCACCGCGACATCAAGCCCGGCAACATCATGCTGACGTCGGACGGCAAGGTCAAGGTCATGGACTTCGGCATCGCGCGCGCCCTGACCGACTCGCAGGCCACCATGACGCAGACGAACGCCGTCGTGGGCACCGCCCAGTACCTCTCCCCCGAGCAGGCGCGCGGCGAAACCGTCGACGCCCGCTCCGACCTGTACTCGACCGGCGTCGTTCTCTTCGAGCTGCTGACCGGACGCCCGCCCTTCAAGGGTGACTCCGCCGTCGCCGTTGCCTACCAGCACGTCGAGCAGATCCCTCCCACGCCCTCGTCGATCCTGTCCGACATCCCGGACTCCCTCGACCGCGTGGTGCTCAAGGCCCTGGCGAAGAACCGCGAGGACCGCTACCCGAGCGC
>JAHYYD010000094.1 GCA_019425105.1 Actinomycetota bacterium | reverse complement strand
GGCAGAAGAGACTCGAGGACGCGGCGAATTCGGCCGTGGTGGATACCAGAAGCGTGAGCCCCAGTGGCGTGAGCGTCAGTCAGATCGCGGTGACCGTGGGGATCGTGGTGGTTTCCAGCGTCGTGATGACCGTCGTGGTGGCTACCAGCAGCGTGATGATCGTCGTGGCGGTTTCCGTGATGATCGACGTGATGGTGATCGCCGTGACTTCCAGCGCCGCGACAATGATCGTCGTGATTTCGGTGGCCGTGATGATCGTCGTGGGGATCGTGGTGGTTTCCAGCGTCGCGATGATCGACGCGGTGGCTACCAGCAGCGTGATGATCGCCGGGGTGGTTACGACCGTCGTGATGGCGAGCGTCGTGATTACCAGCGCCGCGACAATGATCGTCGTGATTTCGGTGGTCGCGATGAGCGCCGTGGGGATCGTGGTGGTTTCCAGCGTCGCGATGATCGACGCGGCGGTCACCAGCGTCGGGACGATCGCCGGGGTGGTTTCCGCGACGACCGCCGTAAGGATGCTTCGTATAAGAACTATTCGTCGACGGATGAATACGTGTCGCCGAACGGAAACGAACCGACGATTCCGGCCGGTGTTAGCGCCGATGAGCTTGACCGTGATGCGCTGCGTGCCCTTGCCACCCTTTCCGGTCCTAACCGAGACATCGTTGCGCGTCATCTCGTGATGGCTGGGCAGCTGATTGATCTCGATCCGGAGGCTGCGTATCAGCATGCTCAGGCGGCGGTTTCCCGCGCCGGTCGCGTCGATGTTGTGCGTGAGGCCGCTGCTCTCACTGCTTACGCGTCCGGCCGCTACGAGGAAGCTCTGCGCGAGGTTCGTGCGGTCCGTCGTATGCGCGGCGATTCATCGCTGCGTGCAGTCGAGGCAGATGCCGAACGCGGTCTTGGCCATCCGGAGAAGGCCGTCGAAATCATCGACGCAACCGATGCCTCGTCCCTTGATCTCGCTGAGCAGGTCGAGCTCGTCCTCGTCTCCTCCGGTGCCCGCGCCGACCTCGGCCAGGCTGACGTCGGCCTCGTGATCGTCGACGATGCTCTCGCTGCACTGCCTGCCTCTGCCGATGACGAACTGCGTCGTCGCCTGATGGAAGTGAAGGCACAGCGCCTGACAGAGCTCGGTCGCGACGAGGAAGCCGGCGAGGTTCTCGATGCTATGCCTGCCGTTGCTGAAGATGCTGAGATCATCGACGTTGCCCTGTACCAGGATTCAGATGTCGATGGGAAGCGTTCGCCGCTGCGTGGTACCGGCAACGCCCTCGCCGAGGACTACGATTGTGCTCTCCTTGACCTTGATGGCACCGCGTGGTCGGGTGACGAGCGCATCGAGCATGCGGCTGCGTCCGTCGTTGAGGCGCGTGAGCTTGGTATGGCTTCTGCCTTCGTCACGAACAACGCAATGCGTACGCCTGCGCAAGTGGCCGAGAAGCTCAACAGCATGGACTTTGACGCGACGGCTGACATGATTATGACCTCCGCGATGGATATTGCCGCGATCATGGCTGAGGAGCTTGAGGAAGGCTCGAAGGTCTTTGTGATTGGTGGTGCGGGTCTGCGCCTCGCGCTGGAAGAGCGTGGCTTCGTTCTCGTTGATAGTGCTGACGATGAGCCCGCCGCCGTCGTGCAGGGCCTCGATAAGCAGGTGGATTGGGCGCTTCTGTCCGAGGGCGCGTTCGCAATCGAGCGGGGCGCTGCTTTCTACGCGTCCAACCTCGACGCGACGCTGCCCGTTGAGCGTGGGCAGGCGCTTGGCAACGGTTCGCTCGTGCGCGCGATCCAGCACGCGACCCACAAGCGTCCCACTGCCGGCGGAAAGCCTGAGCCGGGCATCTATCGTCGCGCGAGCGAGCTCGTGGGTGCGCAGAACCCGCTCGCCGTAGGTGACCGCCTCGAGACCGACATCATGGGAGCCGTGGCCGCGGGTGTTCCCGCCATGCACGTTCTCACGGGTGTCCACCAGGCCAGGGACGTCATCCGTGCGCCCCGCGGCCAGCGCCCCAGCTACCTCGCGATCGACATGCGTGGTCTGCTGGAGGCACACCCCGCCCCGAAGCATCATCGTGACGGGACGTGGACGTGCGGACTGTCCCAGGTGGCAAAAGCGCACCGTTCTGGTGTGTTGACCCTTGACGACGTCGAGCTGACCGAGCCGGTGACGATCACGATCGACTCCTACCGTGCGCTTGCCGCAGCCGCGTGGGAATACGCGGATGCTGCTGGTTCCGCCCCTTCGTGCCCCGAGATTACCGTTGTGAGCAATGACGATCCGGCTGGTATCGTCACTGCCCCGGAGCCGACCGCAGCTATCGATGACGACGATGATTTCTTCGACGTCGCCGCGAACGCCGACAGCCTCCCGGAGCCGGATTCGCAGACGCCTGCATTCCTGCCCGGGGAAGAGGAGCTTGAGCGCCTCCTTGAGGACACGGCCGATTTGGACGACGAGGCCTGATGGCCCTACGCGAGCAGATAGAGGCCCGGCTCATCGGTTTCGATGGTCTTCCAGTGTCAGAGCAAATGACGACGCTGGAAGCCATTGAGTCCGATTTGCGCCGGGCCCTGTCTGCCGACGTTCCCGGCGGCGCGGCCGTTCCTGCGGAACATATTCGCGTCGCTCATAAGGATCGGAGAGATGGGTGAAGCTTCGCCGTATTGATTCTGAGCTGGTCCGACGTGGGCTCGCGAAATCGCGGTCCGTGGCCGCACAGATGATTGAGGATGGGCGCGTCAAGCTCGACGGTCAGGTTGTCGTCAAGCCGGCCCGTCAGATGGACCCTGCGCAGGCGATCCTCGTTGAGGAGTCAGATGACCCCGAGTACGTCTCGCGTGGTGCGCACAAGCTCGCAGGAGCCCTTGACGCGCTCGGTGATAAAGCGCCGGTGATCGAAGGGCGCCGCGCGTTGGATGCGGGTGCCTCGACGGGTGGTTTCACCGATGTTTTGCTGCGTCGCGGCGCCGCCTCGGTCGTCGCTGTGGACGTGGGTTACGGTCAGCTGGCATGGAAGCTGCAGTCCGATCCTCGCGTCGAGGTTCACGATCGGACGAACGTGCGCACCCTCGATCCTGCCTCGGTCGCACCTGCGCCCGAACTTGTCGTGGGGGATATGTCGTTCATTTCGCTCACCCTCGTGCTCCCCGCGCTGGTCGCAGCGGCGGCTCCTCACGCTGACTTCCTGTTAATGGTCAAGCCTCAGTTTGAGATCGGAAAAGACAGGCTCGGGCACGGGGGAGTGGTGCGCAACCCGGAGCATCACATTGAAACGGTCGACAAGGTTGCGCGATGCGCCATTGAGCTGGGTCTCGACATCGCAGCGATTGCCGCGTCACCGCTTCCCGGCCCGAGCGGTAACGTCGAGTACTTCGTTCACATGCGGCGCGATTATCCTGAGCCCATCGATCCGTGCGAACTGACCGATTACATCCGTGCGGCCGTCGCTGCTGGTCCTGCTGGAGGACACTCATGACCCGTGTACTGATGGTGCGCCATCGTCACCGCCCGAACGCAGTGACGAGTGCCGTGAGCTTGGCGGAGGCGCTCAGCGCGCGCGATATTGAGGTCGTCGAAGACGCATCTGGGGGCGGCATCGACATGGTTCTGTCGATCGGCGGTGACGGAACATTTTTGGTGGCAGCGTCAAGCGCGCGTGCCCTCGACGTCCCCCTGCTGGGTATCAACGCTGGCCACATGGGCTTCTTGACGGAACTGGGTGATAAGGGGACCGGTGACCTTGCACGCAAGATCGCCGACGGAGATTTTTCGGTCGAACGTCGCATGACCCTGGATGTGACGATGGAGCGTCCCGACGGTTCCAAGGCTGACGACTGGGCGCTTAACGAAGCGGTCGTTATGCACACGGACGTCGCTCATCCCGTTCATTTTGCCCTCGTCGTCGATGGACAGGAAGTGTCGACGTACGGTGCCGATGGCATGATTTTGTCGACGCCGACCGGCTCAACCGCCTATTCTTTCTCCGCTGGCGGGCCCGTCGTGTGGCCGGATACGGAAGCAATCGTTGTCGCTCCGTTGGCGGCGCACGGGTTGTTCACGCGTCCGCTCGTCGTTGGCCCGTCGGCGTGCGTGGAGATCGTGGTCCTCGATGATATGTGGACTGCCCCGGAAATGTGGTGTGATGGCCTGCGCCGTATGACTGTCCCGGCCGGTGGCGTCGTGCGTGCACGCGTGGGATCGTCTCCTGTGCAGCTGGTGCGTGTGGACGATACGCCGTTTTCTGCGCGTCTCGTCCGTAAGTTCAATTTGCCGGTACGTGGATGGAGGGACGCTGCGCGGTGATTGAATCTCTCGATATTTCCAATCTGGGTGTCATTGCCAACGCGCACGTCGACTTTGGCCCTGGGCTCGTTGTTGTGACCGGTGAAACTGGTGCCGGTAAAACGATGGTGTTGTCGAGTCTGCAGCTTCTTCTCGGGGCTCGCGCCGACGCAGCGCTCGTGCGTAGCGGTACGGAACGTCTGTCGGTCGATGGCATTTTTTCGATCACGCCTGATATTGGGTCGCGCGTGGAGGATGCTGGTGGTCTCGTTGAAGGCGATGAGCTGATCGTTGGTCGGTCGGTCCGTGCGGCGGGGCGCTCGCGTGCGCACCTTGGTTCCCGTCCCGTTCCTGCTTCCGTATTGGCCGATATCGTCGGGTCGATGGTGACGATCCATGGTCAGTCGGATCAGATTCGGCTGACGGGGGAGGCCGCTCAACGACGTGCACTGGACCAATTTGGAGGCAGTGCACATGCGGCTGTGGTGGAAGAGTATCGCGCAGCTTTTCGCGGTGCCGTCGATATCAAGCACCGCCTTGATTCCTTGCGCGGCGACGCGACTGAACGTGCCGAGGAAATTGAGGACCTGCGTGCCGCGATCGATCAGATTGAGGCGCTTGATCCGCAGCCGGGTGAAGAAGAAAACCTGGTGCGAGAGGCCGCGCGCCTGACGAACGTCGAGGACCTTCGCGGCCTCATGGGTGCCTCCCTTGGTTTTCTGAAGGGGGATGATCGCGGGGATTACGCGGGTGCGGTGGAGGCCGCACGTAGTGCGTACGCGCAGCTAGACGAGGCCTCGCGCTTCGACGAGGCCGTGGCTGATTTCGTCGCCCGTGCCCGTAACCAGGCGCTCGAGTTGGATGCTCTCGCCGATGACCTGTCTTCCTATCTGAGTCGACTCGACGCGGATCCGCAGCGCCTGGCGCAGATTCATGCCCGTCGGGCTGCCCTGAAAGATGCGTTGCGCGGAAGAGCTGCGGATATCGAGGGCCTGCTCGCGTGGGTCCAGGAAGCGCGCGTTCGGCTCGCCGAGCTGTCAGCTCCGGCCTCGGACCCCGCCCTTGTTGAGGAGGAGCTCCGTGCCGCGCAGGAACACGTTCTCGCATGCGGCTCCCGTCTGACGGCCGCACGCGCCACGCTCGCCGCGGAACTTGCCAGCGGTGTCAACGAAGAGCTGCATGCTCTGTCAATGCCCGACGCCACGCTCCACATTGACCTCGAGGCAACGAAGCCGACGTCCCACGGGTGTGAGAGCGTTGTCTTCCGCCTGCAGCCGCATCCGCATGCTCCTGCGCGTCCCCTCGGACAGGGTGCCTCCGGCGGCGAGCTCTCGCGCGTCATGCTCGCCCTCGAGCTGATGCTTGGACGCACCGAGGCCTCGTCCACGTTTATTTTCGACGAGATTGATGCTGGCATCGGCGGGCAGACAGCGACGGAGGTAGGCGCACGGCTGAAGAGACTCGCCGCATCGCGCCAGGTCATCGTCGTGACGCACTTGGCTCAGGTTGCTGCGTTTGGGGACCAGCACCTCGTCATCGAGAAAAGCGACGGGACGACGCAGGTTCGTGAAGTGCGAGGGGAGGCGCGCGAAGCCGAACTGACGCGCATGATGGGTGGGGATCCGCACTCGGCTGCGGCGCGCCGCCACGCTTCGCAAGTCTTGGCTTCAGCCGTGTCACAATCGCAGGGATGAGTGAAACACTTTCAAAGGAATCGAAGGGCCAGGTGGGGCGTGTACGCGTCGACGACCGTCCCAAGCACCTGGCAACGCGCCTCGAGCGTGGAGAGATCGCCGTTATCAACGTCGCGGACTTGGACCGCGAAAGCGCAGCTGCGCTGGTTGAAGCCGCGCCTATCGCGGTCCTCAACGCCCAGCCCTCGCTGACGGGACGCACCGCGGCTCTCGGTCCGCGCCTCATTCTCGACGCCGGTATCGCGCTCATTGATGACCTCGGCCAAGACATCATGTCGCTGCGCGAGGGACAGGAAGTCGCCGTCACGGGCGGCAAGGTCCTCGTTGATGGCGGTGTCATTGCAACCGGTAGGGCTGTGTCAGCCGAGGACCTGGATGTTGAGGTCGCTGACTCGGCCACGCTGTTCGCCGGGTTCGAGGGGTCTGTCGAAGACTACCTGGCCAAGGATGGTGCAACCGTTCTGCGTGGTGAGGGAGTGCCCTCTATTGATGGCCTTGGCAAGCGTCCGATTCTGCTCGTAAGCGCCGCGAGCGAGGCAGCGAGCGATTGTCGCGCGCTCGCCCGCTGGCGTTCGGAGGCCGCTCCTTTCGTTATCGCTGTCGATGGGGGAGCGGACGTCGCCCTCAAAGCGCACCTCACGCTCGACCTCGTCGTGGGTGATGCAGACCTGATGAGCGAGAAGGCCATTCGTCGTGCACGCGCCTTCATCGTGCGGGTCGGTGGTGATGGTCTCGCACCCGGTGCCCAGCGACTCGATCGTATGGGTATCGTCTACGAGCGTGTGGCCATGGCCGGTACGTCTCTCGACGCGGCCCTCGTCGTTGCCGCTCATTCAAGCGCAACCGCGGTGATCACGGCCGGTGTTTCCTACGGGGAGGCTGAGCTTGTTGATGCTGGACGCGCGCTCGTCGCCCCTGCGTTTTTCTCTCGGCTTGCGGTCGGCTCGCGACTCATTGGCGCGCAGGCGGTTGCGGCCACGTTCCGCCCCCGTCCGCGCGGCTGGACCCTCGTGCTCCTCGCCCTTGTCGCTCTTGGGCTGATGGGCGTTGCGCTGTGGTCGACCCCGTGGGGTAACGACCTGTTGCACCCGATTACCTCTTTCTTTGTCTCGCTGATGCATTCCGCTGGAGGAACCCAATGATTAACTTTCGCTATCACGTTGTCTCGATCATCGGGATCTTCATCGCTCTCGCTGTCGGAGTCGTCCTGGGTGCCGGTCCGCTTCAGAGTCGTATCCACGCCGGAGTGAACGCGTCGTCGACTTCGAGCGCGACCGATCCCCAGCTGAGCGCACAGGCGGAAGCCGAGGCTGCGGGCCTGAAAGCCCTCGCTTCCTCGACCCTCGCGGGTTCCCTGACCGGTGCCAAGGTTGCGCTCGTCGTGCTCCCCGGTGCGTCGGATGATGATGTCGCAGCCCTCCGTTCGACGCTCACCGACGCCGGAGCGAGCGTCGTCGGCCGCGTGACGCTGAGCGACAACTGGCAGTCCACATCCATGAGCCAGTACCGCACGACCCTGTCGACGACGCTCGCCTCGCATCTGACCTCCGGCGCGGCGAAGACGGCTAGTGCGGATGGTGTGGTGGGTTACTCGATCGCTCAGGTGCTCACCTCGACCGGCTCCGAGACTGACCTACTGCGTCAGATTCTGACGGATGAATCCACCCCGATCATGACGATTGATGAGGACCCTGCCGGCACCGCGACCACTATGGTCGCCGTCGGGCCGCGTGCGCAGGCCGTGGCCTCGGACGGTGCGACCCCTGCCGCAGTAACCGCCAGCTCCGATGCCTGGGTTGGTCTGGCCCAAGCCGTCGGCTCGACGTCCGGTGTGCTCGTGGGCGATGCGTCGACACGCGACGCGATGATCACTTCTGTGCGCGCCAGCGGCACCGCCGTGACGACCGTTGACTCGGTCGGTACCACCCTCGCTGCCGTCGATACGGCGCTCGCCCTGTCCACGCCTGCCACCGGTGCCCGCGCCTTCGGAGTGGGTAACGGAGCACAGTCTGTCATCCCGAGCAACAAGTAAAGCGCGTCAATACGCGATTTTCTTCGTCGGCCCCCCGCTGATCTGCCCAGATCGCGGGGGCCGATTCATGCCAGGAGTGTTAGGCTGAAGTTCCATGGTGAGTACTTCAATGCGCACGGCGCGTGCGGAAAATTCCATGACCAAGCATATTTTTGTCACGGGTGGCGTTGTGTCCTCGTTGGGCAAGGGCCTGACCGCCTCCAG
>JAHYYD010000093.1 GCA_019425105.1 Actinomycetota bacterium | reverse complement strand
GGAAGCCGCATAACGGCTACCATTAAACGCGTCCAAGTTTCGGGGCGCAGTTCAGTTATGGACGAGGCCGGGGATACTTATGTGGGGTGAACTCACTCCTCGTGGGAGGAACCCTTCGCCAGGTACTGGGCGACCTGGAAAGCCATCTCCAGGCTCTGCTGGTGGTTCAGACGCGGATCCACGAGCGTCTCGTAACGATCACGCAACGACTCATCATCGATGTGCTCACTGCCGCCAATTACCTCGGTGACATCATCACCGGTGAGCTCGACGTGCAAGCCGCCCGGGACAGTTCCCGCTGCCTCGTGAGCCTCGAAGAAGCCACGAACCTCATCCATGACCGTCTCAAAACGGCGTGTCTTGTAGCCGGTCGAGGACGTAATCGTGTTGCCGTGCATCGGATCGGTCATCCACGTAATTGGACGGTCATCTTCCCGCGCCGCTTCCAGCAGCGGCGGAAGCGCCTCGCGGATACGTCCGGCACCCATACGCGTAATGAACGACAGGCGCCCCTCCTCACCATCCGGGTTCAGGCGATCAACGAGCGAGAGCATCTGGTCCGGCGTGGTCGACGGACCGAGCTTGACCCCAATCGGGTTGCGAACGCGCGACAGCAGCTCGATGTGAGCGCCCTCCTCATCGCGCGTCCTCTCCCCCGCCCACAGGAAGTGGGCAGACGTGTTGTACGGCTCTCCCGTGCGCGAATCGATGCGGGTCATCGCCGACTCGTACTCGAGCAGCAATGCCTCGTGCGACGAATACAGGTCGACGTCGCGCAGCGTCTCGAAGTCAACGCCCGCGGCACCCATGAACTTAATCGCACGGTGGATGTCCTCCGCCAGCGACTCATAGCGCGCGTACGCCGGGTTCGACATGAAGCCCTGATTCCAACGGTGTACCTGACGCAGGTCGGCGTAGCCGCCCTTCGTGAAAGCGCGGATCAGGTTTAGCGTCGACGCCGCATGGTTGTACAGCGACAGAAGGCGCTGCGGATCGGGCTCGCGCGCCTCGGAGGTGAACTCGAAGGAGTTCACCGCATCGCCGCGGTAGCTCGGCAGCGTCACGCCGTCACGAGTCTCCAAATCGGAGGATCGCGGCTTGGCGTACTGACCCGCGATGCGGCCGACCTTGATGACCGGCAAAGACGCGCCGTACGTGAGCACGACCGCCATCTGCAGCAGCGTCTGAATCTTCAGGCGCACGTGATCCGCCGTCGCCTCGGCGAATGTCTCGGCGCAGTCTCCGCCCATCAGGACGAAGGCCTCGCCGCGGGCAGCCGCACCCATCCACGTGCGCAGGTCGTCAACCTCACCGGCGAACACGAGCGGCGGCTGGCGGCGCAGCTGCGCCGTCACATCACTGAGATGTTCCGCGTCCGCGTAGGTAGGCTGTTGGGCTGCGTCCAGGCCGCGCCACGTATCCCAGGGAGCACGCTCCCCGGACTCGGGTGACCACAGGCGCTCGGGGACGCGGCGGGAGCGAGGCTTACGCACAGGCTCACCGCCGCGTCCGGGAGTGATCGAAGGAATCACGCGCAGCGACTCACTCGCCAGCGGGCTCGACGGTCTGGCCGATCTCGGCCATCATCTCGACGAACCAGGGGGCGGAAATGTCGAAGGGCTTGCCGCCCGCGATGCGCGGGAACGCGATGGCCTTCAGGCGGTCGCCGTCCTCCTCGTCGTGGCCGATAACGCCGGACTCGCCCTTGAAGGCGCACTCGACGGCGAGGTCGGTCATCGACTTAATGAGGCGCAGGTCGTCGGCGTTGGCACGCGAGGAACGCGAGAAGTAGCCGGACTTCTGGACCATGACCTTCTCGGCGTCGATCTTCTCAGCGAACTGCTTGGCGAACCACTGGCCGGGGTTGATCGTGTCGAGCTTGACGTGACCGAAGGGGTCGCGCTGGACCTCGCCGCCGGCAGCCTCGATCTCCGCGATGATCTCGGGGACGCCAGCGCCCTCGGACAGGAAGATGTTGACGTTGCCCTGCTCGTCCATGATGGCCTTGAGGCGCTTGGCCTCGGCATCCAGGTCGATCTTCATCTCGGGCAGGAAGATGGCGTGGATATCCCAACGCTCCTTCGACAGGCCGATCGAGGGCACCCACTCCTGGGTCTTGAGCCACTCGTGGTAGCGCTGCGAACCGGCGGCCGTCAGCCAACCGCAGTGGCGGCCCATGATCTCGTGGATGATGAGCATGCGGGGGTTGGAGCGGTGCTCGCCGATGATGTTCTGGGAGTACTCGGAGACCTCTTCAGCGGCGGTCCAGGCACCCAGGGACTGGCGGATCGGCACGACGTCGTTGTCGATCGTCTTGGGCAGGCCCACGACGGTCAGGTGGTAGTCATGCTCCTCCAGGTAGGCAGCCAGGTCGGCGGCCGTGGTGTTGGTATCGTCGCCACCGATGGTGTGCAGGACGTCAACGCCGTCGGCACGCAGCTGCTCGGCAGCCTTCTGCAGCGGGTCCTCGTCCTCAGAGACGAGGCCGCGCTCGACCAGGTTCTTCTTGTTCGTCAGCTTGACGCGGGAGTTACCGATCGGAGAGCCACCGAAGCGGTGCAGGACGGCAGCGTGCTTGCGAGCTTCCTCGTCGACCAGCACGTAGTTGCCGGTGAGCAGGCCGTGGTAGCCGTTCTGGTAAGCGATGATCTCAACCGTGGGATCAATTTCGTTGTAGCGCTCGATGAGTCCACCGACGGCGGAGGACAGGCACGGGGCGAAGCCACCTGCGGTCAGCAGGGCAACACGACGGACCGACATGAATGTCACCTTTCTCAGGTTGGTTGGGTACGGCCCCGCGCGTGCATGCGCGGTCCGCTTCACCCCGGCTACCCGATGGGGCTGCCTAGTGCACGGGCGCGCGCGTGTGCAGGGCACAGTTCATTCTACCCGGCCCGCATCGCCTTTCGCCAAGGACACCCGTCCCACAAACCCCGGTGCCCGAGCCAACCGTGAGATGACGGCGAGGTGCTGTTACTCCTTGTCCGAGGCCTCCTGGTCCTCGCCGCTCTCCTCCTCGGGGGCGGTGGGCACGGGGACGTCGGGAGCGGTGCGTCCGCCGGGCGCGGGGCGACCGTTGGAGGGAACCGGGCCCTCGAAGGCACCCTCGGCTGCCAGCTGCGCCTTGACATCGGCGGCATACAGGTCGACGTACTCCTGGCCGGACAGGAGCATCAGGTTATACATGATCTCGTCGGTGATCGCGCGCAGCACGTAGCGGTCCTTGTGCAGGCCCTTGTAGCGCGAGAAGTCGAGGGGCTCGCCGATCACCATGCCGATGTTGGTACGCGAGGGAATCTTCTGGCCGATCGGCTGCGCGGCGTGCGTGCCGATCATGGCGACGGGGATGACGGGGGCACCGGACAGGAGCGCGAGGCGGGCGACGCCGGTCTTGCCGCGGTAGAGGCGCCCATCGGGGCTGCGCGTTCCTTCGGGGTAGATGCCGAAGAGTTCACCGTCGCGCAGGCGCTTGAGTCCGGCGTTCAGAGCCGCCTCGGACGCGCGGCCACCGGTACGGTCGACGGGGATGGTGCCCACGGCACGCATAAACTCCTTCGTCATCCACCCTTTGAGACCGGTGCCCGTAAAGTAGTCGGCCTTACCCATGAAGACGACCTCACGGTCGAGCATCATCGGCAGGAACACCGAATCCCATACGGCATTGTGATTGGACGCGAGAATGGCGGGTCCTTCGGTAGGAATGTTCTCCTTGCCGCGGATCCACGGGTGATAGGCCGCCTTCAGAACGGGGCTGCCGGTCGCCTTAAGAGCCTGATAGAACGCCACTGTCACTCCTGAAGTCTCGACGGGCGCGCAAGCGCGCGAACGAATTAGTATCAACTGTATGACGAAACAGACTACCGTGCGCGATTGTGGGGAAACCATAACGCCCGGTGAGTCGGCCCGGCCTTTCGCCCGATCGGTGGTGTCGCAGGCGCTGTCCCGGGCCTCGTCGGTGGAGCTGCAGCCCAGCCTGGACGCCGTCGGCACCCCCGCCACCAGCGGACACTGGGTGGTCGTTGACCTGGAGACGACGGGGCTGGGCGCGGGCGCTGAGATTACGGAAATCGGTGCGGTGCGCGTTCGGGGCGGTGCCGTGGTGGAAGAATTTTCCTCACTCGTCAAACCTTCACGCCCCATTCCCCCGTTCATTACGTCGCTGACGGGGATCACGCCGGCGATGGTTGCACACGCAGACCCGATCGCGTCGGTACTGGAGCGATTCATGGCCTGGTCTGGCCTCGGTACCAAGGAACGCCCTGTCCTCGTCGCTCACAATGCGTCTTTCGACGTGGGGTTCTTGCGCCGCGCGGCCCGCGCGTCCTCGCTCCCCTGGCCTCGTGTACGCGTTGTGGACACCCTTGCCCTCGCGCGCCTCGCGTTGCCCCGCCCGCTCGTGCGCAACCACAAGCTCGCCACGATCGCTTCGTACTTTGGTACCGTCACGGTCCCCGAGCACCGCGCACTGGGAGACGCCCGGGCAACCGCTGAGATCCTCCTGGGATTCATCGAACTGCTCGCAGGGGCAGGCGCCGCCGACGTGGAGGACCTCGTCGCTCTCACCGATCAGGCGCCCGCGCGCCGCCCCTCAACGCCGCCCTTCGTCGCGGACTTGCCCGCCTCCCCGGGGGTGTATCACTTCATCGATACGGCGGGTGACACTCTCTACGTGGGGTCGGCCTCGTCCCTGCGCTCGCGCGTGGGCAGCTACTACACGAAGGCGGAGAAGCGGCCGAAGGTGCAGCGTATGGTGTCCCTCGCTGCCGGTGTGCGGCCCTATCCCACGGCGTCCATCCTCGAGGCGAGAATCCGAGAACTGCGCGATATCAGGGAGCTAGCACCGCCCTACAATTCGGCATCGACGCGTCAGGGATCCCAGCACTGGGTCATCGCCGAGGCGGGCCGACCACGCGTCGTATCGTCCATTACGCTCGGTGATCTGCCGCACGCACTCGGCCCCTTCGGCACGCGAGCGCACGCCCTGCGCGCAGCCGGAGCGATCGAGCGCGTTTTAACGCAGGCCGAACCCGACGTTAGGTTACGCCTCCTTGAAGAGGCCGTGGCTGCCTCCTCGCTCGCCGTTCCCCGCGCGCTCACCGCGCTCATGGAGAGGCTATCCGCCCAGGGACTCTTTGAGCCCGCTGCGGACGCTCGTGACGACCTCAGCGCCTACATGACGGGTGTCGAACGCGCGACGATGCGACCGATCCTGGCAGCGCCGCGCATCGTGTGGGGATCACGCAGAGACGGGGGCGAGAAAGGCTGGATCCTGCACGTTGCATCCCATGGCCGACACCTCAGTTCCGTAGTCATTCCGCCGCGTTCCGACCCCTCCCCGTGGATCGACGTTCTCACGTCCACAACACCCATCGAGACCGACGGCGTCGCAGCAAGCTGCGCGTCGTGGGCAGAAACAGCGCTTCTGTGCGCCGAGCTGGCCCGCGAGGGAACGCGCCTCGTCGAGTGGAACGGACCTCTCCCCTGGGCCCAGCCGACGGCCAGCCCGCTATGCGACGGGCGGCTACGCGAGCTCCTGGCCCACGCAACCGCCCATCCGCATCACCGGCTGCACACCTGACGCGGGCTTGTCCCTATGCGTTCGATGCAGCCACCCAACGCTCGATGAGTCGGGCACCCGAGCCGTCCGCCAGCGTGCCCAGGGCACGCTCGACGGCACCGCGCATGCGCTCTTCGAAGTCGGCCTGCGTCACCGGGTTTTCCAGGCCCTCCCACGCCAGGATGCCGGCGCCGACATTGAGCGCAACGGCATCGCGGACGGCATCCGCTCCACCGCCCGACAGCACGTCGCGGGCAACAGCCGCATTCTCGGCCGCCTCACCGCCCGCGAGGTCCTCGATCGAGGAGGAGGCCATGCCCAGGGACTCACGGGCGTCGAACTCCGTGGGAGTCACGGATCCGCCCGACACAATCCACACCTGGTTCGCATCGGTCGTCGTCAGCTCATCGAGGCCCGTGTTCGCACCGCGGAAGACGAGCGCGCTCAGGCCCCTCGAGGCGTAGACGCCCGCCATCAGTCGCGCGTTCTCCTCACGCGACGCGCCGATCGCGCACGCCTGCACGCGCGCGGGGTTCGTCAGCGGTCCCAGGACGTTGAAGGCCGTGGGGAAACCGAGCGCGCGGCGCACGGGGGCAGCAAAACGCATCGACGGGTGCATCTTATTGGCGAACAGGAACGCGATGCCCACCTCATCGAAGACGCGACGCAGGGCATCGGCGTCGAGGTCAAGATTGACGCCGAGCGCCTCGATCACGTCCGCGGAACCCGATTTCGACGTCGACGCACGGTTACCGTGCTTGACGAGCGGAATTCCCATCGCTGCGAGCACGATAGCGGACATCGTCGAGATGTTCACGGTCTTGTACCCGTCGCCGCCCGTGCCCACAATATCGAGGGCGCGGCTGGGCAGATCGACATGTGCCGCGTGATCCTGCATGCCATCAGCGAGGCCGTGGATCTCGTCAACCGTGGCACCCTTCATGGCCATGGCGGTCAGGAAAGAGGCAAGACGTGCCTCGCCGAGCTCGCCGCTCATCACCTGATCCATCAGCCAGTACGACTGGCCGTAGTCGAGGCTCTCGCCCGCGGTCAGCGCCTGGATGATCGGCGCCCACCCCTGAGCTGCCATCACTCGGCTCCGAGCAACACGTCGGCGACGGTTTCCTGCAGGATGATCGGGTCGATCGGGTCGGCCACGACCGCCGCTGCACCGGCCCACGTGGCCAGCCATTCGTCCTGCGGGCGAGCCGTCAGGAACACGATCGGAGGAACGCCGTCACGGGTCTCACGCAGATCCTGGGCGACGGACATGCCGCCCTCCTTCTTCGTCTCAGCATCAAGGATCAGCATCGCAAAATCCTGCTGATCAAAGGCGTCGCGAACGCCGAAAGCCGTGGCGGCCTCCACCCATTCGATGCGGGGCGTGTCCTTGGAGGCACGCAGTCCGACGCCGTTGATGACGGCTTGACGCTTGTCCTTATCGTCGCTGAAAACCAGGATTCGAACGGTATCTTCACTCATGGAATCTCCTTGCGTATGTCGGCCAATTCGACGCGATGGCCCCATTCTAACTGGTAGCGGGCGGCTCCCACACTGGGAGCCGCCCGCTCACGTTCACCTGCGTCGGCGTATCGTCACTGCATCGAGGAGGTGCCGACGATATCGACAACCATCACGTTCGCCTGAGCCGACGTACCCGATTGCGCTTGCGAAGCCGGGATCGGGACAACAAGGAGGATACGGGAGCCAACAGTGTAACCGGCCAGACCCGCGTTCGTCACAGCCTCCTCGACAGGTGCTTGACTCCAACTGGACTGGGTCTGTCCGTTCGCGCCGAAGCCACCAGCGACCGCCTTGTACAGGAAGGATTCCCCGTCTGCGAGTTCCTCGCCCGAGCCCTTGTAGATCGTGTAGATCTTCCGCTCGGTGGGTGCGGCGGCGCTCTCATCGATAGCCAGGGTCGGCTCGACACCGGGATCACCGGTCACGGTCACACCGGCGGGAAGTTCCTCGCCGGTCGCAGTCGCGCCGCTGAGAACCGACTCGTCGGCCAGGTTCTCGGTGGCAACGCCCACGATGTCCACGACGAACACGAGGGTCGAGTTCGCGGGAATATCGCCAGCGGCCTGGCTACCGTAGCCTAAAGAGGCAGGAATGACGAGCTCGACACGGTCACCCACGTGCGTGTGGGCCAGGCCGTAGCCCCAGCCCTTGACGACCCGGTCGAGCGAGAAATCGATAGGCTGTCCCTTCTTGAAGGACGAATCGAAAACAGTGCCGTTCCACAGAGCACCCACGTAGTTCGCCCTGATTGTCGCACCCGGACACACGAGCGCACCATCGCCCTGCTTGAGGGTCTTGACGAGAACCTTGTCGGTCGGCTCGCTTCCCTTCCCGGCGGCGATCACGGGGGTCTCATCGCCGGTAATCGACGGGAAGTTTCCCTTGCCGCTGCGGTCGACGTTCGCGTTCTGGTCAGCGGAGTCGTCCGTCGAGCAGGCAGAGTAGTCGATCTCCGCGGGAGCGGGAGACGAAGACGACGAAGCGTCGGAGCAAGCCGCGAGCCCGAGAACGAGGGCGGCTGCGCCGGCGAGGGCACCGAAGCGGCGCAGGGAGGACATCATGGAAAAGTGTTCTTTCGGCTCAGTGGAAGGATTCGCCGCAGGCGCAGGTGTTCTGGGCGTTGGGGTTATCAATGGTGAAGCCCTGACGCTCAATCGTGTCGGCGAAGTCGATCGTGGC
>JAHYYD010000092.1:6093-8389 GCA_019425105.1 Actinomycetota bacterium | reverse complement strand
CCGACATCCGCGCGGTCGTGGCTCATCATCGACAGGCGCTGCGCCAGTCGATTCTTCTGTTCCTCCGTGAGGGAAGGCGGCGTGGGGGTCATGACTGTTCCTCGTATCCGGCGACGTCCAACGCGTCTGCCAGGGTAAATGCGCCCTGATAGAGTGCCTTTCCGACAATCGCACCCTCGATGCCAAGACTGCGCAACGCTTCGATGTCGGCCAGGGAGTTCACCCCACCGGAGGCGATGATGCGGGCGGGAGTGCGGTCCGCAACCCGGGCCAACAGGTCCCTGTTCGAGCCGTTCATCTGGCCATCTCGCGTCACGTCGGTGACGACCAGGCGGACAACCCCCGCCTCGTTGAGGATGCGCAGCGCCTCCCAGACGTTTCCGCCCTCGCCGCCCCCTCCGCGCGCGGCCAGGCGATCGCCGCGCACGTCCAGGCAGACGGCAACGCGCTCGCCGTAGGTGTCGATCGCTTCGCACACGGCGTCAATGTTTCCGAGCGCCTGCGTCGCGATATTGACGCGCTCGGGTCCCATCGCTAAACCAGCCTCGATGGCACCCCTGTTCGTGATGCCTCCCGACAGTTCGACGCGCACAGGAACCTCATGGATGACTCGCGCGAGCAGCTCAGAGTTCTCACCGCGACCAAAGGCCAGATCGAGGTCCACAAGATGCACCCAGCGGGCCCCGGCCTCGTGAAAGGAGTGGGCGACATCGATCGGGCTCCCCCAGGACCCTGCATCGACTGACCCCGAGGACAGACGCACGGCCTGCCCGCCCGTCACGTCGATCGCGGGCAGCAGCTGAAGAACCGTCATGATTGCTTGCGTCGGAACCAGCCGAAGGGGCCGCCACCCTGGCAGCTGCCATCGGCGGCCACGGAATCCTTGTAGTCGGCCGGAGTCGTGCGCCCCAGGAGCAGATCCTCCGTCGCCGCGGGCATGGCACCGAGCAGAAGGCCGGCGGGAATCGTCTCCTCCGGTTCTCCGCTCACGTAGCGCTGGGCGGAAATACGACCCGAGACCCCGGGCTCCACGCCGTCCCCCTCCACGAGCCAGCTCATGAGGGCAACTGCCCCATACTTCGACAGGTTCGACACCGCACGGGCGACTCGGTCCACAGCGTCGGGCATCGGGCGCTGGCCGGTGAGCAGCGCATCGAGCTCCTCCTCATCAGTCGGAGTCGTCTCAACACGCAGCCAGACGGCAGTCCACGGCTTGAGACGTACGATCGACTCGCGCACGCCCGACAGTGCGAGCAGCGAATGCAGTGCCTCCGGATAGGAAATCGGGGCGAGCACGAGGGCAACCGAGAGACGACCGCCATCCAGGTGCAAAGACTCGTCGACGGGCGTATCGTCCGGGTCGAGGGGCGGCAGGGAATCGCCCGCATCGGGCGATGCACCCAGCGATGCAACCAGCGACTGGAACTCAGCATCGATATCGTCGTTGTCAGCGCTCACCGCTCCTCCTAACACTGTGTATCTCTCTCCAAGGATACTGTTGATCCACGAGCGCGCGCGTGATGCGCTCTCCCCTCAGCGAAAGGACCTCACGATGACCACCCCGACGATCCCCGTGCGCGGGGAGATCAAGCTCGGCCAATTCGTCAAGCTCGCCTCCCTCGCCGAGGACGGTGCCCAAGCCCGCGAACTCATTCAGGCCGGCGACGTGACCGTCAACGGCGAGGTAGAGACGCGCCGCGGCCACCACCTCAGCGTCGGTGATCTCGTCGAGGTCGACGCCCCCTGGGGCCGGGCAGCCGCGGTCGTCGGGTCCGCCTCCTAACCGCCGCAGCAAGCGGCGCGAGCCGAGTCCCATCGGGGCCCGGCTCGCATCATGTCAGGACGAGGTCACGACCCCGCCCGCGCCGACGACGGCCTTGATGTGGCTGAAGAAGGCGCTCGTTTGCTCGACGCGCAGCTTCGGATCCAGCTCGACGATTGTCGTGCGCCCCGGTTCCGTCAGGTGCAGGCGCACCGGGGAACCACCCGGGTAGGACTCGAGAACGCCACGCAGATCGGTGAGGAGCTCGGGTGTGCACCGCGCGGCGGGCAGGCGCAGGTCGAGCGGCAGGTCCGCCCCACCCGACAGATCCAGGAGGGTCATCGACTGGCCATAGATGGTCATGCCCTCCTCACGCACGTTCACCTTGCCCTCGATCTGGACGATGATGTCCTGGGCGAGGTAGGTCTGAATCGACTCGTAGGAACGCGGGAAGAAGAGCACGTCCACCGAACCCGACAGGTCCTCGATCGTCGCAATCGCCCACGCGTTACCCTGCTTCGTCACCTTCGTCGT
>JAHYYD010000092.1:0-5993 GCA_019425105.1 Actinomycetota bacterium | reverse complement strand
CCGATCGCCTCGTTGCGCTTGACGTCGATGATCGCATCCACGGCCTCGTCGCAGCGCGCGAGGAGAGCCCGACGCGTGTGACCCATCGAGTCGAACGCGCCCGCACGAATGAGGGACTGGATCGTACGCTTGTTGCACACCACCTGGGGCACCTTGTCCAGGAAATCCTGGAACGAGGAGAAACGTCCCTTTTCCGCACGAGTCTCCACGATCGCATCGACGACCGGGCCACCCACGTTCTGGATGGCGTTCAGGCCAAAGCGGATCGCCTCACCGTCAGGCGCAAAGTTACCCATCGACGCATTCACGTCCGGGGGCAGGACCGTGATGTCCATGTGGCGGCACTCCGCCAGGTAGAGCGCACGACGATCCTTGTTGTCCTTCGTCGAGGTCAACAGGGCCGCCATGTACTCCGTCGGGTAGTTCGCCTTCAGGAACGCCGTCCAGTAGGAGACGAGGCCATAGGCCGCCGAGTGCGCCTTGTTGAAGGCGTACGCGGAGAAGGGAACGACGACGTCCCACAGGGCCTTAATCGACTCTTCGGAGTAGCCGTTATCGATCATGCCCTGGCGGAAGCCCTTGAACTGCTGGTCCAGGACCTCCTTCTTCTTCTTACCCATGGCCTTACGCAGAATGTCTGCCTGGCCCAGCGAGTAACCGGCCAGCTTCTGCGCGATCTGCATGACCTGCTCCTGATACACGATCAGACCGAAGGTCGTGCCCAGGATGTCCTTGAGCGGTTCTTCCAGCTCCGGGTGGATGGGCGTAATCTCCTGACGCCCGTTCTTACGCAGCGCGTAGTTGGTGTGCGAGTTCGCACCCATCGGGCCCGGACGGTACAGGGCACCGACGGCGGAGATGTCTTCGAAGTTGTCGGGCTTCATGAGCTTGAGGAGGTCGCGCATGCCACCACCATCGAGCTGGAAGACGCCGAGGGTCTCGCCTCGTCCCAGCAGCTCATACGTCTTCTTATCGTCGAAGGCCAGGTGATCGAGGTCCGGGTCCGGCTTGCCGTTGAGCGCGATGTTTTCAAGCGCATCCGACACAACCGTGAGGTTACGCAGGCCCAGGAAGTCCATCTTGAGCAGGCCCAGCGTCTCGCACGTCGGGTAGTCGAACTGCGTGATGATCGCGCCGTCCTGCGGGCGCTTCATGATCGGGATGATGTCGGTGAGCGTGTGGGAGCTCATGATGACCGCACACGCGTGCACGCCCCACTGGCGCGTCAGCCCCTCCAAGCCGAGCGCGTACTGGACGACCTCGTGCGTGTCGGGATTCTCCTCGTAGAACTTACGGAACTCCGAGGCCTCGGCGTAGCGCTTGTCCTTCTCGTCGAAGATGCCGTGGACCGTGATGTCCTTGCCCATGATCGCCGGGGGCAGAGCCTTGGTGAGCTGCTCGCCGACTTTGAAGTCCTTGCCCAGAATGCGCGCGGAGTCCTTCAGGGCCTGCTTGGTCTTAATCGTGCCGTAGGTGACGACCTGGCTAATGCGGTCCTCGCCGTACTTGCGCTTGACGTAGGCGATGACCTCGTCGCGCCTACGTTCGTCGAAGTCGACGTCGAAGTCAGGCATGGAGATTCGCTCGGGGTTGAGGAATCGCTCGAAAATCAGGCCGTGATCGAGGGGGTTCAGCTCGGTGATCTTCATGGCGTAGGCGACCATCGATCCGGCACCCGATCCACGACCGGGCCCCACGCGGATGCCCTGCGACTTCGCCCAGTTGATGTAGTCGGCGACGGTGAGGAAGTAGCCGGGGAAGCCCATCGAAATAATGACGTCTTCCTCGTACTGGGCCTGCTTGCGCACGGCGTCAGGAATGCCGTTCGGGAAGCGATCACGCAGGCCTCGTTCGACCTCCTTGATGAACCACGAGGTCTTATCCTCCCCCTCGGGGACCGGGAAGTCGGGCATGTAGTTCGCGCCCTCCTTCGTGGTCGTGAAATGCACGTCGCAGCGCTCGGCGATCTCGAGGGTCGAGTCGCAGGCACCCGGCAGCTCACTCCACAGGGAACGCATCTCGTCCGAGGGACGGATGTAGTAGCCGTCGCCGTCGAACTTAAAGCGATCAGGATCGTTGATGCGCGAACCGGAGTTGATGCACAGGAGCGCGTCCTGGATCTTGCGGTCGTCGCGCTTGACGTAGTGCGCGTCGTTGGTGGCCACCAGGGGCGCGTTCATGAGCTTGGCGATCTCGAGGACCTGCTGGTGAGTGCGCCGCTCGATGTCGATGCCATGGTCCATGACCTCGACGTAGAAGTTCTCCGCCCCGAAAATATCGCGCAGCTCCGCCGCCTCAGCCACGGCCTCGTCCCACTGCCCCAGGCGCAGGCGCGTCTGCACGGCACCCGAGGGGCAGCCCGTGAACACGATGAGGCCCTCGTGGAACTGGTTGAGCAGCTCCTTATCCGCGCGCGGCCACTTACCGAACTGGCCGTCCGTCGAGGCGTAGGAACCCAGGCGGAACAGGTTATGCATGCCCGTCGTGTTGTAGGCGACGAGGGTCAGGTGATTGTAGGAGCCGCCCGCGCTCACATCGTCGGCGCGCTGCCACGGCTCACCCCACAAAACCTTCTGGCGATCAAAACGCGAGGTTCCCGGCGTGACGTAGGCCTCCAGGCCGATGATCGGCTTCACGCCGGCGTTCGTGCAGTTCGTGTAGAAATCGAAGGCACCGAACAGGTAGCCATGATCCGTCAGGCCGATCGCCGGCTGCCCGAGGCGCGCAGCCTCCTGGGCCATCGCTTTCGTCTTCGCAGCTCCGTCGAGCATCGAGTACTCGGAGTGATTGTGAAGGTGCACGAAGGAATCAGCCATGCGTCGATTCTACTGTCCGAGGCCCGCGCGAGGCCGACGGACGCCCCGCGTCAAGCGGTCGTTCATCTCACGGCGTGACCCGGCCGCGACGAGGCCGGGGCGCCCGGGCACTCATCCAGCCTCGACAGGTCAGTTGCGGGGGTGTCGCAGCTCCTCGAGCGCGGCCTCGAGATCGGCCGGGTACGGACTGGACACACTCATCGGCATCCCCGTGCGCGGGTGAGTGAAGCCGAGGCGCACCGCGTGCAGCCACTGACGGGTCAGCCCCAGGCGCTCGGCCTGCGTGGGATCGGCACCGTAGAACGTATCTCCGACACACGGATGTCCGACGGCTGCCATGTGCACGCGGATCTGGTGGGTGCGCCCCGTCTCAAGGTGCACCTCGGTGAGCTGAGCGCCCGCCATGAGCTCCAGCGTGTCGTAGTGAGTGACCGCGCGCTTACCGCCGTCGATCACAGCCATGCGCCATTCGCGCGACGGATGACGCCCGATCGGGGCATCAATCGTGCCCGAGGCCGGGTCAAGGTGACCAGCCACAACCGCGTGATACACCTTCTCGATCGTGCGCTCCTTGAAAGCACGCTTCATGACCGTGTAGGCGAGCTCGGACTTGGCAACCATCATCGCGCCCGACGTCCCCACGTCGAGTCGGTGAACGATGCCCTGACGCTCGGGAGGGCCGTAGCTGGTGATGCGGTACCCCGCGGCCTCCAAGTTACCCAGGACCGTGGGGCCTTCCCATCCCGGGCCGGTGTGGGCGGCGACGCCCACAGGCTTATCGACGACGACGATGTCCTCGTCGTCGTACAGGATCGTCATATCGGTGACCGGGGTCGGCTTATTCTCAGGCTCCGGGATCGTCACCTCGATAATGTCGAGGGCACCGAGGCGATCCGATTTCCCCGCGGCAACGCCGTTAATGAGGACGTGCCCCTCCCCCGCCAGCTCCGCGCAGCGCGAACGCGACAGCCCAAGCATGCGCGCCAGGGCAGCATCGACCCTCTCGCCCACCAGGGCGTCGGGAACGGGAAGCATACGCGAGCTCACTGCGCCTCCTCCTTCGAAGGCTCCCGGGAGAGCGCGAGCGCGAGCAGCGGCGCCCCAAGAACGATCCAGATATCAGCGACATTGCCGACGAACCAGGTGCCGTATGCGATGAAATCGGTGACGTGGCCGACGCCGAAGCCGGGTTCGGCCGTCAGCCGGTCGATGAGGTTACCGACCGCCCCACCCGCCAGCAGCGCGATCGCCAGCAGCGTCGAAGCGCGATGCACGCGACGGGCGAGAACCGCGAGCACGCCGATGATCACCACGGTGAAAATCGTCAGAATCCAGGTCTTCCCAGCCGCAAAAGAGAACGCGGCACCCGAGTTGTGGACAAGCCTGAGCGACAGCCACTGCCCGATCAGGGGGATGGGCTCCGAAGCATCGAGGACGGCGCGCGCCCACATCTTCGACGCCTGATCGGTGATAATCGCGACCGCGAACACGAGGCCCGCGTAGATCCACGTCGAACGAGTGCGGATCGGGTGGGAGGAGTCAGCCATGGTTCCCTATCTTAAACGAGCGGCGGCGGCGCACCACGAAGTGCACCGCCGCCGATTGAGGATTGCGATCAGTTCTCGCCGTTGCCAACCTCGTTGAGCAGGGTCTCGAGGTGGCTGCGCAGGTTCGTGCGGTACTCGGCCTCGAAGGTACGCAGACCGTTGATCTTGTTCTCGAGCAGCTCGCGCTCCTGGTCGAGCTGGGAGAGCAGCGAATCCTTCTGTGTCTGAGCGTCGGCGATGATCTTCTCGCGCTCGGCGTTGGCCTCGGCGATGATCTTTGCACTCTGCTCTTCGCCGTCGCGCACGTACTCGTCGTGGACGCGCTGAGCGAGGGCCAGCATCGAGGTGGCGGACTCCGCATCCTGCGGACCGGTGAGGGCAGCAGCAGGAGCCGGGGTCTCGACGGCCGGGGCCGCAACGGGGGCGGGGGTCTCGGCGGGGGTGTAGTCGGAGTTGGACAGCTCGGCAACGCGGCGCTCCGCAGCCTCAAGCTTCTCCTTCAGATCCTGGTTCTCCATCTGCAGGGAGTAGATGGTGGAGACAACCTCATCGAGGAACTCATCAACCTCGTCCTGGTCGTATCCCTCGCGGAACTTGACGTACTGGAACTTCTTGTTGAGGACATCCTCGGTGGTGAGCAGGGCCATTTCTTCGCCTCTCGGTCGTTTCGATTGGACGCGCGGAACCCGCACGCCTGGACGACCGGGAAGGCCGCCCGCTATCACGTCACGAAAATAATAACTGAAATTGTCACACTAGCAACATCCATCACGAGAAGAGGTCCATTTTTGTGGGGCCTCTCATCTCGAGATTTGATGGCTACAGACTCATGAAGTAGAGAACATTCGCCAAGCGCTGCGCAACGATAAGGACCAGGAACAACACCATGAAACCAACATCGATTGCCATGCCACCGCCGACGCGCAGGGGTGGAATAAAGCGCCCAATCCAACGGATCGGAGGGTCTGTGAGCGTGTACAGCGCATTCGCGACAACAAGCAGGATCCCGCTGGGACGCCATCCGCGCGCGAAAAACTGAATCCAGTCCAGAATGACGCGCGCGAACAGCACCATCATGTACAGGTTGATGAGGACACTCAGCCCCCACCCGAACCAGCCGAGGACGACCACGAAGCCTCTCAGCCCTGGTTGTAGAGGGAACCGCGGCGTCCCGACGTGTTATCACCCTGAACCTCGACCGAGGCCGGGGACAGGAGGAAGACGCGGTTCGTCACGCGCTCAATCACGCCGCGCAAGCCGAAGGTCAGACCGGCTGCAAAGTCCACGAGACGACGGGCCTCTTCCTCACCCATGTCGGTGAGGTTGATAATGACGGGCGTGCCATCGCGGAACGCCTCGCCGATCGTGACGGCATCAGAGTATGCGGTCGGGTGGATCGTCACGATGCGCGTGAGATCCTCGACGGGCTCCTCCCGACGAATGCTCGTCAGGGTCGGACGGGACACAGGAGTAATGTCGGCCACGGGTGCCACCTCTTCAACCTCATCGAATTCTTCGAATTCGTCGATGGGCTCCTCGGGTGAGTACCAGCCCATGAACTTACGTGCGCGTGCACCGAACGACTCGCTCATTGTTCCTCCTTCAGCCGATGCATAGCCACAAGCTACAG
>JAHYYD010000091.1 GCA_019425105.1 Actinomycetota bacterium | reverse complement strand
CGCGAGGCGTGGCCCAAGGCCCTCGAGGCCGCGGAAGAGGCCGTCGAGGCTGAGCGCGAGGAGGTGCGCGAGCTGGGCGGCCTGTACGTGCTCGGTTCGGAGCGCCACGAGTCGCGTCGTATCGACAACCAGCTGCGCGGACGTTCCGGCCGTCAGGGTGACCCGGGCGAGTCCCGCTTCTACCTGTCGATGGAAGACGACCTGATGCGCCTGTTCAACTCGGGCATGGCCCAGCGCATCATGGCCTCGGGCGCCTACCCGGAGGACATGCCGCTGGAAAACCGCATGGTGTCGCGCTCGATCGCCTCGGCCCAGCATCAGGTGGAGGCCCGCAACTTCGAGATCCGTAAGAACGTCCTGAAGTACGACGACGTCATGACGGGTCAGCGCGAGACCATTTATGGTGAGCGCCGCAAGGTGCTCGAGGGCGAGGACATGGGCCCGCAGCTGCGCGCCTTCATGGAGTCCCTCGTCACCGGCCTGGTCGACGAGGCGATCGCCGACAAGGCCGTGGATGAGTGGGATCTGCCCTCGCTGTGGGAGAACCTGCGCGGCTACTATCCGCCGTCGGTCACGATCGACGAGGTCGAAGAGGAGCACGGCGGCGCCGCGTCCCTCATTCGCGATGACCTGGTGACCGAGCTGGTCGGCGACATCCACGCCGTCTACGCGGACACCGAGGATCGCTTGAACGCGAACCCGCTGGCGCAGGCGCAGCTGGGCGAGGAGCCCATGCGCACCCTCGAGCGCCGCGTCGTCATCTCCGTAGTGGACCGCCTGTGGCGCGAGCACCTCTACGAGATGGATTACCTGAAGGAAGGCATTGGCCTGCGCGCCATGGGTCAGCGTGACCCGCTCGTCGAGTACAAGGACGAGGGCGCTCAGATGTTCCAGGCGATGGTCGAGCGCATCCGCGAGGAGTCCGTCCAGCAGGTGTTCTCCTACGCCAAGCAGTTCGAGCGTGCCCTGGCCTCCGCCGAGGAACAGGCCGGCGGCTCGATCGCTTCCGCGTCCGTCGCGTCCGTCGCGTCCGAGTCTGCCCCCGCCTCGCCTGCGCCGTCCGAGCCGAGCATCGAAGATGTGGCGGCCGCCGAGTCCGCGTCCTCCGAGGCCGCGCGCGAGGCCGTGGCCCAAGCCCGCTCGGTGATGGGCAACGTGGGCCGGCGCAAGGCTCCGTCGCGCGTGAACTACAGCTCCGCCGAAGGCATCGAGTCGGGTGCGTCGTCGTCCGGCGGTAACCGCGCCGAGCGTCGCGCGGCCGCTAAGAAGCGTCGCCGCCGCTGATTGCTAGCTGATACGGGTGAGGGGTTCTTTCGGGAGCCTCTCACCCGTTTGCGCTACCCGCGGGCGGGCCTCGTTGGTGGGTTAGGCGAGCTCCAGCGCCGTCATCATCCAGCGTCCGTGGTATTCCTCCAGGCGCAGGGCGAGAGCGTACGTGCGGGCGGCGGTAGCAATAATGACGGCCGCCTCGGTGGTGACCGCGTCGATCGGACAGGTGCGCACGTGGACGGGACGTGTGCCGCGTGCGCAGGGGGACAGGTGCACGGATGCCAGCGCCCCATAGAGCTCGGGCAGGAGCCATCGTCGCAGCTGCGGTGCCTGGCGCGCTCCCGTGACGACTTCGATGACGGCGCGCGCGAGCGTTGCAGCCCACTGGTCGGGATCGGGAAGGGCGTGCGGTCCTGGGTCAAGGGTGTTCGCGGATGCGCCGGAGGGGGAAGTGCCGTGGGGGAGTGCCTCGTCCCGACTCCAGCGGAAGGGGGCTGGCTGGAGTGGGCGGGAGGGCGTCGGCCTCGTGCTCACGCGACGCCGGGGTGTTTCGGCCGTACGAGGGCGCGGTGCGATTTGCGTGCTCATGGTAGGTCCTGGGGAAGGGTGAGTTTCTGTCCGGGGTGGATAAGGTTCGGATCCGGGAGAGTGTCCGCGTTCGCCTCGTAGATCGCGCGCCACGCCGCATCGATGGAAGCATCGTTAGCGCCGGGGCGCAGGGATGCGGCAATCGACCAGAGGGAATCGCCGGGGGCGACCGTGAACGATTCGGGCGCGGCGGACGTGGGCGCGGAAGGAGCGTTCGGCGTGGGTTCGGGAGTGGGTAAGCTGGCTGGGTCTGTCTGCGTCGGTTCCTGTGTGGCGCGTGGGCTATCTGCCCACGTGAGCGAGACCTCTGGGACGGTGAGGTCCTGCGGCGTCGCATGCGTCGGTGCCACCGGAGCGCCAGTCACCAGCGCAGAGCCAATGAGTGCCCCGGCACCGGCGCGGGCGAGCAGGGTTCGCGAGAGTTTGGTGCCGTAGCGAGCGACGAGCGCACGTGCGATGCGGCGCAGGACGGGAGGGGTAGCGCGCAGGAGGACAAGGTGG
Organism: Actinomycetota bacterium; assembly: GCA_019425105.1. Taxonomy (GTDB): domain Bacteria; phylum Actinomycetota; class Actinomycetes; order Actinomycetales; family Actinomycetaceae; genus Pauljensenia. The sequence continues at coordinate 6,064 of JAHYYD010000091.1, read as the reverse complement.
GCGCATGCGGAGCTGAGAAGGCTCCACGACAGCAGGAGGAGTGCGGCCACCCCCAGTGCCCACACGATGAGCGTTTCGGGGTGCTCCGCGTCAATGGGCGGTGCGAGCCTGGTCAGGTACAGGGTGTCGAGGACGGTGAGTGGAGCGCCGACTAACCAGAGACAAGCGTCAGACAGGTGTTCCTGCCCGTGAGGGGTAGGTGAATCATCAATCATGGTGGACTCTTCATCGAGTGAGATGGATTCGATGCGAATAACTATCCGCTTCTTGTCCGTTGATGTCAATACGTTTATTAAAATGAGATAAAAGTGTGATGCGCAGCGCTTTCTTTGTGGGTGTGGCATCGTTGGGGCATGGATATGTCAGCATTCATGGCCGAGCTGGAGGCGCGCTTCGACGAGGAACGCGAGCGTGATCTGGAAGAGCTTATCGATGAGCTGACGGACGCGGAGCGCGCGTCCGTCACCCTCTCGGCTCGACTCGCTGGCGCGGTGGGCATCGTTACCCTCGCGCTGCGTGGCGGGCATGTGGTGTCGGGACAGGTTCTTGACTCGACTCGCACGTGGGTGCTCCTGCGTGGCGAAGGTGGCGATAGCCTCGTCATGCTGTCCGCCGTCGTCGGCGCCTGGCCGCTCGGACGAAGCGTCGCGCGTGAGTCGTCGATCAGGGGTGGGGTCGGCGTGGGACACGTTTTGCGCGAGCTGAGTGCGCGGGGCGTCGGCGTTGCCATCGAATCCGATGGAGGAGACCATAGGGGAGTCATCGACGCGGTCTATGCGGACCACGTCGATGTCGCCCTCAGTGGAACGGCCATCAGCTATGACGGCCGCGATGAGCAGGAAGAAATGGTCGTCTCGCTAGCGCTTGCGGGGCTTCGTCGACTCCGTGTGCTCGGCCAGCGATGGTCGACCGATTACTGAGCGTTTTCCGCCTTTTGACGCTCGCGCGTCGCGGCGTATTGGTCCTGGATGAACTGCTCCAGGACCGATTCTTCGATCCTCCACACGTGCTTACCGCCGACCTGGATGGCCGGGAGTTCGCCGGAGGAAACGAGGGCGCGGGTAGCTGACATCGTGAGATTCAGGGTCTCGGCGACATCAGCGAGAGTGAGGAATCGTGTTGCCATGGCAACATGTTATCAGTTGAGATTGCTTCGTTTGATTGGTTTGAGTCGGCAATTTTTTGTCCGACATATGACCGATGAGATCGGTTGATTCTGATGAATAGTCGGCAACCTACCGCTTTTCCGGTTGAACGTGCATCATAGAAGAGTGAAACGCGTCTCAGCTTCAGTGTCGATTCCGGCGCGCGCCCCCGGCAAGATAGACCGCCGATTCATCATCGGAGTGGTCCTCGTCATCGCGTCCGTGATCGCTTTCAGCGTCCTCAGCGGCTTCCTTCGGGGTGGATCCCGCGTCTACACCGTGACCAGTACGATTGCGCCCGGTGAAGCCATCACAGCCGACAACGTGCGAGAAACCGACCTCCGCGTGGATGGCTCCGTCTATGCGCCCACGTCCGAGGCTCCCATGGGATCCGTTGCGACGCGCCAGCTCGTCCCCGGTCAGATCATCATGCGCTCCGATATCGCGCAGACCGCATCGGAGGGTGCGGGGCAGACGGTGCGTCTTGCCGTGACGGTGACGACCGGACTGCCCGACGGGGTGGCCGACGGCACCAGGATCCAGCTGTGGACGGTTCCAACGCGCACGCAGTCCCAGGGGGCCGAGCAGGCGCACGAAATTGAGGGGTCCTTTACGTTCGTGCGCACGATCGAGGCCTCCTCCTCGTCCCAAACGAGGAGGGGAGCGCGCATCGAGATCCTGGCAGACTCCTCCTCGCTACCCGTCCTGCTCGCCGCCCAGAGCTCGACGGATGGCCTCGCTGCCGTGCCCGTCGGTGCGCCATGAGTACCGTTCACGGGGTTGTTATCCTCGCCGAGCAGCGATACGAAGCGCCCCTCATCCAGGCAATACAACGCCATGGAGAGACCCTCGCGATCGTTCGTCGCTGCGCCGATCTCGCTGAGGTTATCGCCGCCGGCCGCGCGGGAATCGCGGATCTGGCAGTCATCGATGGTGCCGACCCCGACCTGACGGCCGAGGCCGTGGATGCGCTGCGCTCGTGTGGCATGGCGGTCGTCGCTCTCGGCTCGCATGCGCTCAGGGCGAGGCTTGTCTCCATCGGCGTTGCCTCGGTCGCCGCTCCGGGCAGTCCCGAACAGGTCGTCAATTCGCTGATAGCGGCGACACGCAACGTTCGTGTCCAACCCGCCATCGCGGATGAACAGCCCCCGCCACCCCCACCGCCCTCGTCCCCGGGTACGGTCATCGCCGTGTGGGGGACCAGCGGAGCCCCCGGGCGCACGACCCTCGCTGCGGGTATCGCGACACTCCTCGCGCGCACTGCGCCGACCCTCCTCGTCGACGCGGACACCGCCAACCCGACGATCGCGCACCTTCTCGGATTGCCCGTCCAGGCCTCGGGCCTGTCAATCCTGGCGCGCACCGCCTCCCGTGGACCGCTCACGCCCCAGGACGTCCAGTCCGCCGCCGTCCAGCGATCCGAGGGACTGCGCGTCATCACCGGCCTGGTCACTCCTCACCGGTGGCGCGAAGTGAGCCGTCCGAGCATCGAATCGATCATCGGAGCGCTACGACTCAGCGCCCGCTACAGCGTCGTCGACATCGCGTCCACGTCCCTCGAAAAATCCAGCCGAGGAGCCAGCCGCGACGACGCCGCGCTCGGCGTGCTGGAACGCGTCGACCGGCTCGTGATTGTTGCGCGGGGGGACATCGTCGGCATCAACCGACTCTCCTTCCTGGCCAGCTGGTGGAACGAGCACGGCAGTGATTGTCCGATCACGCTGATTGTTAACCGCGTCAGTACTGATGCGATCGGGGCGCGCCCCGTCGCATCCCTCCAGGACGCGATTGGCACCTTCATGCCCGAACAGATCTTCCACGTTGTCGATGAAGATGCGGGCGTCGCGCGGGCAGCCCTGCGCGGCAAGGCTTTGGGGGAAAGCGGCACGCATTGCGAGGCCTCCGACGAGTTGGAGGCGATTGTCGCGCAGTGGATGCCTACACTGTGACCATGCACGTCTACGTTCCCGCCGTCCTGTCCGACCTGTCCGTTCCGCTCCCGCCCGTGCGCAGCGGCGTCCTGTGCGTGCCCGAGGCCGCCATGAGCGGGGAGGACATCGAGGTCCTCGAGGACGACGCCATCACCGAGGCCGCGCTGTCCTCCCTCGCGCTGGCCCGAGACACGGAAGGCGCTGGCACGGCGCGCGTCGTCCTGGCCGTCGACACGCCGACCTCCACGACGCTGACCCCCGGCGAGCAGATCGAGCCTCACATTTTCGAGGCCGCGGCCTTCGAATACACCTGGTCGGACGTGGCAGCGATCCTCGCGGACCTGCCCGACGCCGCGCCCGCGGTGGAGGCCGTGCTGAGCGCCGAGACGCAGGAGGATGCCGACGAGGCCGTGGCCGCCCTGTGGGAGTCCTCCCTCGCCTGGTTCGACCGCTCCGAGCGTCCCGCCGTCCTGGCCCTGCACAGGGGCTGAGCGTTAGGCGCGCACGCTCAGGGTCGATCCTCCCTCCGGCAGCGGCCGCACCTGGATCTGGTCCGCAATCTGGGTCGCCATCTCCTCGACGTGCGAGATCACGCCGACCGTGCGCCCCGCACTGCGCAGCGCCTGAAGCTGGGCCATCACGAGGCTGAGCGTGTGCGAGTCCAGCGACCCGAAGCCCTCGTCGATGAACATCGTGCGAAGCTCGACGCCCCCGGCCTCTGCTGAGACGACGTCCGCGAGGCCGAGAGCCAGCGCGAGGGAGGTGTAGAACGTTTCCCCGCCCGACAGAGTGCGTGGGCTGCGCATCGCGTCCGTGTCGTGGTCGATGATCGCCAGGCCCAGCCCGGACTTGCGTGAGGCCGTGCCGTCGTCGGGGACGGATGCGAGCTCGTAACGTCCCGACGAGATCGCTGCCAGGCGCGGGTTCGCGGCTGCTAGCACCTCGTCGAGGCGCGCGATGAGAACCCAGGCCGACAGGGGAGTGGATGCCAGGTTCTCTGGCCCGGAGGCCATCGCAATATCGGCCAGGCGCCGGATCGGACCCGCCTGCTCGCGGGCGCGCGCGAGCGCATCCAACGCCCCCTCGAGCGACGTGCGGGCAGCCTCCAGCTGCGCGCAGTGCTGCTCGAGGATGCCCGAGGCCCGGGCGGCGCCGGCTGCGTCCTCCTCGGCTTTGCGGGCGGTTTCAGTGAGAGCCTCGAGGTCCGGCGCGGGCGCTGCTGCCGCGTGGGTCAGGCGCTCGGAGGCGAGGGCCTCACGCACCGCGAAGAGCTCCTTGTCGTGAGCCACCGCGCGCGCCTCAAGCGCCTCGACTTCGGGAAGCGGGAGGAGGAGGGATCGCCAGGAATCGGATTCGAGCCCCTGTTCCTCCAGCGCCTCCGCGAGGGCGCGGCGCGCCTGTGCGAGCGCGGCGCGGGCGTTGTCCCAATCGGCGCAGGCTCTGGCCAGCAAGGCCGCCCGGTGCGCCCGCTCATCCAGGGCTGCTGCGCGCTCACCGAGGGACACGAAGTCGGCGCGCTCGGCGTCCACGCGGGTCAGGGCTGCACTCAGCGCCGACTCGCGCTCCTGGAATGTGGACGCGAGGGACGCGGCGGCCTCGCGCGCACTCGCGAGGCTGTCCGTCAGGCCGCCCAGACGCGCGCGTTCCTGCTCCAGGGCCGCCTCGATCTCGGCAATCTGCGGGCCGAGGGCCTCGAGCGTCGCGACGATTTCGGCCGCCCGATCCCGCTCGGTCTCGAGCGTCGGTGTCGGGGCGCCGGCCACCTCGTTGAGCTGGGCGATACGGCGCACGAGGTCCTGGTGGCGCGCCTGCGCATCTCGCAGCGCGCCCTCCGCGCGGTCTCGTGCCTGGTCCAGCTCGGCGACCTGCTCGCGCGTGATCTCCCCGTCCGCGACAGGCGCCGGGCTGGGGTGCTCCGTCGACCCGCACACGGGACAGGGCGTGTCCTCCTCGAGCTCACGTGCGAGCGCCGAGGCACTCTGCGCGATCCACAGGTCGTGGGTGTCCGCCGCCGCCGCGTTCGCTAGCTTCGCGGTGGCCGTGGCCTCGCGCAGCTCATCCGATGCTCCGAGGAGAGCCGAGCGCAGCAGGTCCGCCTGCATGGAGGCATCCAGGCGTTCGTTGATGGCGCGCAGCGCGGACGCGGCCTCGGGCAGCGTGTCGGCATCCGCTCGCATGAGGCGCAGGGCTTCGGTGGCCTGCTCGATGCGCCCGGGCAGCTCCTCGCGCTCGGCCTCGATCGACGCGATGCGCGCCAGTGCCTGCTCATGCTGGGAGCGCAGCGACTCGATCTGCGCGCGTAGGTCAGGCAGTGAGCGCTCAACCGCGAGAGCCTCTTCCAGGGAACCCCTCGTTCGCGATGCTTCGTCGCGCTGGGCCTGCGCCCGCTGGCCGAGAACAGAGACAGCCTCGGGCGTGAGGGATTCCGGGGCGACCGAGGCCTCGTCTCCGAGGGCGGGGGAGAGGGCAGCGACCTGGTCGCCGGCGGCCTCCAGGCGCGCCGAGGCCTCGGTGACGGCCGCGTCGAAAGGTGCCACGGTCAGGGCCCGGCGGGCCGAACGCGCACGCTCGCGGTCGGATGCGACCGCCTCCTGGGACGCCGTGAGCTCGGCGAGCTTCGCGCTCACACGCGCGTGCTCCGCCTGCGCCTCTGCCAGCGCGCGGCCCTCGGCCAGCGCGCCGGATGCCTCGCGTGCTGCCGCCGTGGCTGCTTCGGCGACGCGCAGGGTCTGCGCGTGCGCCTCACGCGCCCGATCACACGCATCCTGCGCCCATCGCGTCACGGCGCTGGCGTCCTCCGCACCCGCGTCCAGCTGGTCGGCCTCCTCGGCCTCGGCTGCACGCTCCTGGGCACCAGATGTATCCGTGTGCGCGTCCTCGCTCAGGGCGTCATTCAGCGCCCGCACGCGCTCGAAAGCGCTAACGGCAGCCACGCGCCGCTCCTCGATGCCGCGCTTCGACGAGGCGGCCGCATCGACGAGGGCCTTC
>JAHYYD010000090.1 GCA_019425105.1 Actinomycetota bacterium | reverse complement strand
ATGCCCATCTTGCGGGCGGTCACGCGCTCGATCTGGACCTTCGCGCGGGTCTTGAACGCGCCTCGACCCGTCTCGTAGGCTTCCTTGATGCCCTCGAGGCCGACGATGACGCCGCCCTCGGGCAGGTCGGGACCCGGGATGTAGCGCATGAGGTCAGCGACAGACGCCGACGGGTTATCGAGCAGGTGAATGGCACCAGCGATCGTCTCCGACAGGTTGTGCGGGGCGATATTCGTCGCCATGCCCACGGCGATGCCCGAGGCGCCGTTGACCAGCAGCTGCGGGAATGCGGCCGGCAGAACGTCCGGCTGCATGAACTGGTTGTCGTAGTTGGGGACGAAATCGACCGTGTCCTCGTCCAGGCCCGTCACCAGGTCCAGCGCGGCGGGCGCCATGCGCGCCTCGGTGTAACGCGCTGCGGCCGGGCCGTCGTCCAGAGAGCCGAAGTTACCGTGCCCATCGACCAGGGGGACACGCAAGTTGAAGGGCTGCGCGAGGCGCACCAGGGCCTCGTAAATCGCGGAATCGCCGTGCGGGTGGAGCTTACCCATGACCTCGCCGACGACGCGCTGGGACTTCACGTGTCCCTTGTCGGGGCGCAGCCCCATCTGATCCATCTGGAACAGGATGCGGCGCTGCACGGGCTTGAGGCCGTCGCGCGCGTCGGGGAGCGCGCGAGCGTAGATCACGGAGACGGCATACTCCAGGAAGGACCCGCGCATCTCATCGGACACGTCGATCTCTGTGATGTTCTCGTCCTTCTCAGGGATGTCGACGACCTGGTCCTTCTTAGCCATACGCGCAATTATTGCGCGGGTCGGCGCTCATTTCGACTGGCGCGCCGCTTCGGGGCACAATTGGAGGATGGACACATGGACCCGTATCGAACGTGGGGGCTTCTATCCCAAGGCGGTGCAGCGTGCGCTGCGCCGAGCACTGGGCGCCGCGGAGCCATTGGCGACGCTGTGCCAGGTGGACACGGGCTTCGACCGCGGGACGGTCTTCCGTCACCTCACGATTGCGTCGTTGACGGATCGCGCTATCGTCCAGCTGCACGTCGATGAGATGGACGCGGGTTCGGCGACGATCGCGACCGCTGTGCACCGCGTGGGAGACATCGCCGGGTACTCCACGATGGAGGTCTACACCGACCCCGAGAACGCGACCGGTCTGTCCGAAATGACGATCGCGCTGGACCTGAAGGGTGCGCGCCACCTCGAGCTTGAGCCCGCCCGCTGTGACGACCCGAATTGCATGGCGGACCACGGTTTGACGGGCTCGTCTTTCCCCGACGACCTGACCTTCCGCATCTCGGCGGCCGCCGACGGGCAGGATGCACTTGACGAGGCCATGGTGTTCGTTGATCGACTGGCACAGCTGATGGGGACCCGCAGTGAGTGAGGGCCTGGGGACGCTACATCTGCCCGGAGCGGACCTCCCCGGTGTGGGCGACCCTCTCATCACGAACGTTGTCGCGGGTGGCCTCGCCTCGATCGACCCCGCCCTGCCTGGTGCATCAGTTCAGGCCGCCGCCTCACTCGGCATGGCGGCGGGGGCTGACCAGCTGCTTCTTATCCTCGTGGACGGCCTCGGATACGAGCTCATCCAGGAGTATGCCGGGCACACTCCGACGCTGCGCCGCATGCGAGACGATATCCGTTCAATTCACACGGTTGTCCCTTCGACGACGGCCGCGGCGATCACTGCGTTTGGGACGGGAGAGCGTCCGGGCACCACGAACATGGTGGGCTTTTCCGTTGCCTACGGCGGCGGCGTCATGAACCTACTGGCGATGGAGGGCGGACCGGCGCCCACCGAGTGGCAGCCGGTCCCCACGTACTTCGAGCGCCTGGCTGCCGCGGGTGTTGCTTCGGCGGTCATCTCACCGGCGCGTTTCGCTGGCTCCGGCCTGACGGGGGCGGCATTGCGTGGTGCGCGTCATGTGCCTGCAGAGACGCTCGACGACCGCGTGAGCGCCGCGTTGCGTGAGCTGCGCGCCGGCACGCCCGTTGTCTACCTGTACTGGTCGGAAATCGATCACGCGGGCCACGGATCGGGAGTCGGCTCCGACAGCTGGATCGGCGCCCTGGAAGAGTTCGACGCTGGCCTTGCGCGCCTGCTCAGGTCGCTTCCCGCCGGCGTGCGGACCGTCATGACGGCCGATCATGGGATGATCAACGTCGATGCGTCGCAGATCGTCGATGTCGCCTCCACCCCCGCGCTACGCGATGGCGTACGCGTCGTCGCTGGGGAAACCCGGGCTGTACACGTTCACACCGATGAGGGGCGCGCCGACGAGGTCGAGATGCGCTGGCGCGACGTTCTGGGGGAGAGCGCCTGGATCATCTCCCGCGAGGAGATCAGCGCCCTCATCGGTGAGGGCGACGGTGCATCGATCATCGGAGACTTCCTCGTGCTCGCACGAGGCCGTTGCGGAGTCGTCGACTCGCGCACGCAGAGCGCGTCTGCGATCGCGATGCCAGGTGTTCACGGGTCGCTCACCTCCACGGAAATGCGCATCCCGGTCGTGGTTTGGTCCTAAGAATCCGCTGACATGCGGCAAGCGGCCGCTCTGTGCCAAGAGCGACCGCCTGCCGTGAGCGAGTCCTTAGGATTTCGAACCGAAGAGGATCTCATCCCAGCTGGGCACCGACCTGCGGTTTTTCTTCGAGGAAGCGCGGGCCATTCGCGAGCCGGTAATCCCCTGGGAGGGGACAGCCCCCGTTGCGCCTTCCTCGGCCTTGCCCGGCGCTGAATCAGTGGGTGCAACAGCTTTCATGGGAATTGCTGGGGTCTGCTGCTCCTCGGCCTGCGGCTCGCCCGCATTCTCCTCATCCGAGGAGGTGGGAGCTTCAGACAGCCACGGGAGGGCGCCCGACGAGGCCGGGGCCTCGCTCTTGGACGAGCGTGATGCGACGGGAATGGATCCCGTCGCCGTGGGGCGAGCTGACGGGATCTGGCCGGTCGCGGGGAACAGTCCGTCCTCGGCCGTCGGAGCCGGCACCTCGGCCTTCGTGCGTGCGGATGCAAGCGAATAGATGCGCGCAGAAATGGGGCCGGTGGAGGTATCGGGCTCGGTTGCCTCCGGCTCCTCCTCACTCGCAATTGCGGCGAGGTACTCGGCTTCCTCGTCCACCTCGTCATCCAGGTCCAGATCAATCTGCTGACGCTTACCGCGCGCAGCGTTGAGCTGATCGAGGATCGCCTCACGGTTACGGAGGTCTTCCTCATCCGGATCGGGGGCGGGAGCAGGTGCCGTGCGCGGCAGGGGCGTAAAGATCGATGCCGTCGGGGACGTGGACACCTGCTCCGTCAGCCACTGAGCTTCCTGGTCGATAGCCTCGAGAGAACCGGAATTCGACAGATGCCAGTGCGCAGCATGCTCGGCTGCGCCCTGCACGAACGTGACGATAATCTGCCAGGGCTCTCCCGCCTCGCGCGTCGCAGCCCACTCCAGGGAAGTGGGATCAACGCCACGCGCCGCCAGACGATCAACGACCAGATCGCCCATCGTCGGACCGCCCTCGCCGATGCGAACAGCGCGCGCACGCGTGAGCGCGTAGTCCTTTTCCGCCTGAACGGGAGCCTCGAAGCGCTCCACCGCGCTGACCTCCATCCCGTGCTCGGAGGCGATCTCCGCGGGGGTGGCGCCCGCACGCAGCAGCGCCTGGATGTCACGAGGAGCGAGAATCGGACGAGCGGGCGCAAGCTCCACCCGCGGACGGTCACGGCGCGTCGCGCCGCGGAGCTCGTCCGAGATCAACACCGAGTAGCGTTCACCCTGGGCATCGGTGAGCACCAGGGACTCGCCATCAGCGCTGGTCCCGAGCAATTCGAGCTCAATCATCACTTCCTCCTCATACGTCTAGGTCGAATCGTCTCAAATAATGCCGAGAATGTCGCGTAGTCGTGCGCGTGTCACACAAACGGTTGCACATTAGCCTCACAAGTGTTATCCTCCCTGCGCACAGACCGCTCGCGCGAACCGGCTCGAGTGGCGAAAGGGGAGAACCATGGCAACCGATTACGATGCGCCGCGCAAGAACGAAGACGAGGTCGCAGAGGACTCGATCGAAGAGCTGAAGTCCCGTCGCAACGACGCCGGCTCCGCGGAGATCGAGGAAGACGAGAACGAGGCCGCCGAGAATTTCGAGCTTCCCGGCGCTGACCTGTCAAAGGAAGAACTAACCGTTCACGTTGTTCCCCGTCAGGAAGACGAATTCACCTGCTCGCAGTGCTTCCTCGTGCACCATGCGTCGCAGCTCGACCACGTGGACGCCAACGGCGCCCCCGTGTGCACCGAGTGCGCGATGTGAGGTAGGACGATGTTCGGACGTAAGAAGAAGACCGTCGAAGACGAGATCGAAGAGGTCGAGGCCCTGCCTCGCCTCAGCGATGAAGACGCGGAGATCTGGAGTGAGCCCGGCCCTCGCAACTACGGTGAGGTCGACGCCTCCGAAGGCTACGTCGACATGGGATCGATCCTGTTCCCGGCGGTTCAGGGCATGCAGCTGCGGACGCAGGTCGCGGACGACGGCACGACCGTCCTGCAGATCCTCGTCGTGCTCGGCAACTCCGGCATCCAGATGAGCGTCGCCGCGGCACCCCGATCCGGGGGTGTGTGGGAGGAACTGCGCGAAGAAATCCGGAAGGGTTTCGAAGAGCAGGGTGCCAAGGTCGCCGACTATCCGACACGCTACGGCAACGAGCTGCTCGTCGATATGCCGATGCAGATGCCTGATGGTCGCACCGCGACCTCCCGCATGCGCATCATCGGTCGCGAAGGCGACCGCTGGTTTGCGCGCATCGACATCCTCGGCCCGGCTGCCGCGAACGAGGAAGCCGGTGTCGAGATCGAGAAGGTCATCGATCGCATCATCGTGCGACGTGATGACCACCCGCGCACGCGTCTGGAGCTTCTCCCGGTGCACCTGCCCGCGGGTGCTCAGGAGGCCTGAGATGGCCTCGTGGATCGCTCGGGTCGGCACCGCGCTCGGCCTCGATAAGGATGCGCGTTCCCTGGATGCAGCTCTCGACGAGGATTCGGCGCGCGCCGCCCGCGGCATCACGCCTATCCGCGACGTGACGGACCGCTCTCACGCGCTCGTTTTCGGCACGCTCCTGGGCATGACCTACCCGCCCGAGGAGGGATCCCAGAGGGTCCTCGTCGCCACTCTCTACGACGGCACTGACACTCTGGAGCTGCGCTGGCCTGGCCGCACGTCTATTCCCGGACTCAGCGTCGGCCAGCGCCTAGAAGTTGAGGGCACTGTCGGGCGCACGGGGGATCGCCTCGTCATCATCAATCCCCTGTATCGCGTCATCGCAGGGGAAGGCTGATGCCGACCCCACGTTGGATGGATCAGGCAACCTCCGAGGACTTCTCCTGGTCAGACGCGCTCGGAGGTACGCGCGGCGTCATCGAAGCGACAGCTCCGGGCCTCGTGTTCGTGATCGTCTTCGTCGCAACGCGTGCCCTCGTACCGACGCTGGTTGCAGCATCGTGTGTGGCACTACTTGCCTGCGCGATCCGACTGGTTCAGCGACAGGGAGTCCAGCAGGCACTCTCAGGGCTTTTCGGCGTCGCGATCGGTGTCATTTTTGCCGCAGCCACGGGGCGCGGAGAGAACTACTTCGCATGGGGCATTGCCACGAACGTGGCCATGGCCTTTGTTTTCGCGTTGTCCGTCCTGTGTCGGCGAGGCCTCGTCGCTCAGTTCTACGGGCCACTGACGGGTCTGGCTCAAGGATGGCGGACCGACCCGGCACACGCGGACCTGGCGCGCAGGTGCAACCTGCTGACGTGGATGTGGGCGGGAATCTTCGCGCTGCGTGTTGCCGTTCAGGCGCCCCTGTGGCTGAGCGGCCAGGTCGCGGCGCTCGGCGTCGCCAAGCTGGTCTTGGGCCTGCCGCTCTTTGCCGTTGGCGCCTGGGCCACCTGGTGGGGCTTGCGCTGCTACTCCTCGTCTTCCGAGGATGCTTCGGATTCAGGAAAAGCGACCAACTGACGCAGTTTCGTCAGCTCCTCAGCGTTTGCGTCGGGTACGAGCAGGAGTAGCTCGTCCGCAGCTTCGAACACGTCATCGGCGCTCGGTGTGATGGGTCGGCCGTCGCGCAGGAGAGCGGCCAGCACAGAGCGCGGAGGCAACTCAAGGGAGTGCACACGCTTGCCGACAACCGGAGAATCATCCGGCAGGATGAGGGCATGCATGGACACGGCTGCCGTGTTGAAAGAGAAGAGACGCACCGGGATACCCACCGATACGGCTTCCTCCACGAGGGAGGTCATGATGCGCGGCGTCGACACCGAGACGTCTACCCCCCACGCCTGATCGAAGAGCCACTCGTTCTTCGGATTATTCAGGCGCGCGACGACGCGGGGGACCGCAAACTCGGTCTTTGCCAGCAGGGAGATGACCAGGTTCGCCTTGTCGTCGCCCGTGGCAGCAACCATCACGTCGGCCTCAGCCACGCCAGCGTCGCGCAGGGCATCGGGCGAACATGCGTCTGCGAGCACCCAGTCAGCGTCCGCGACCGAGGAAATACGCAGTTTTTCCGGCATGTTGTCGATCAGGGTGATGTCGTGACCGTGAGCGAGGAGCTCCAGTGCGACGCTGCGTCCCACCGAACCGGCACCGGCAATGACGATCTTCATGCTCACTCCTCCGTCTTGGGCGCGCTCGCCAGCTGATTGCGCAGCGTGGCCGTATCTGTCCCATTGATCGCAAAGTACAGTTGGTCGTGCTCCTGAACGACCAGGTCAGGCGACGCCGTACGAATCGACCCCAGGCGCGAGGTAAACGCGATTCGACATCCCGTCAGTTCCTCGACGAGCTGGAAGCTCAGGCCATACCAGGGCGCCGAGGGCGTTGCGTTGACGAGAGCGACCTCACCGGTCGGATGCGACCAGATCAGTGACGCATCCGGCGGCAGCAGGCGACGCAAGACCGAGTCCGCGGTGCGCTGGACGGACGCAACAGTCGGAATGCCGAGGCGCTCATACAGGTAGGCGCGAGTCGGGTCATAGATGCGCGCAACCACGTGTTCAACGTGAAAAACCTCACGAGCGACGCGCGCGGCAATAATGTTCGAGTTATCACCCGAGGAGACTGCCGCGAACGCGTACGCCTCCTTGATGTTCGCTTGACGCAGGCAGTCGCGGTCCATGCCCACGCCCGTCACGCGACGACCGGAAAAGTCCGGGGAGAGGCGAGAGAAAGCCTTGGAATCCTGGTCAATAACCGCCACGGAATGACCCGCGGCGTCCAACGTCGATGCCAGGCGAGCGCCGACGCGCCCGCAACCCATGATCACAAAGTGCACGACTACCAAAGTACTCCGGTCCTCGCGTAATAGCCAAGTGTGCGCTTCGCCGCTGCCACTGTCAGGCTTAGTGGACTACGCTTAACATCCGTGACGAACTTGTTGGCCTACGCAAAGCGCGTGCTCATCGGACGCCCGATGCGATCGGACGCGATGGGCCACCAGCTTCTCCCCAAACGAATCGCCCTGCCGATCTTCGCGTCGGACGCGCTATCGTCCGTCGCCTACGCGCCGGACGAAGTCCTCCTCACCCTTGCGCTCGCCGGTTCGATGGCAGCGCTTCAGTCCGTGTGGGTGGGCGTCGTCGTCGCGATCGTGCTCGCGGTCGTGGTCGCGTCGTACCGTCAGACGGTGCACGCCTACCCGTCGGGCGGTGGCGATTACGAGGTCGTCACCACGAACCTGGGCCGTTCCTGGGGCCTGCTCGTGGCCTCGGCACTGCTGGTCGACTATATCCTGACGGTTGCCGTCTCGATCTCGTCGGGCGCCCGCTACATCACGACCGCCGTCCCGGCTCTCCTCGGCCATGAGGTGCCGATCGCGGTTGCGCTCGTCGTCATCCTGGCGACCCTGAACCTGCGCGGCACGCGCGAGGCCGGTGGTGCATTCGCCGTGCCCACCTACCTGTACATGGCTGCCATCGGCCTGATGGTCGTCGTTGGTTTTGCGAAGATGGCGACGGGACACCTCGGGGAGTCGCCCACGGCCGCCTACGACCTCGTGGCTGCTCCTGGCAACGCCGACGGCCTGGCGGGGCTCGCGGGAGCCTTCCTGCTCATGCGCGCCTTCTCCTCGGGCTGTGCCGCACTCACCGGCGTCGAGGCCATCTCCAACGGCGTGCCCATGTTCCGCCGCCCCAAGTCCCGCAACGCGGCGACAACGCTCGCGATGCTCGGTCTGATTGCCGCCTCCATGATGATTTCGATTCTCGTTCTGGCGCGCGCGACCGGCGTGAAGATCGTCGACGATGCCGCAACCCAGCTGACCTACCAGGGCGCGCCCGTCCCCGAGAACACGCCGATCGATCCGGCGATCTCGCAGATCGCCTCCGCTGTGTTTGGTCAGGGTTCGATCCTCTTCATCCTCATCACCGTCGTCACCGGCTTCATCCTGGTGC
>JAHYYD010000009.1:16949-21314 GCA_019425105.1 Actinomycetota bacterium | reverse complement strand
GTGGACACTCGCGTTCCTTTCTCTACGGGTCTCATTCACGAGGCCGGGGCTGGCACGCGGGAGGCTTCCCTCCCGCCTGGTGACGTTGATCCGATGCTAACGTCACCCACCGTCATCTGCGTCCAGGCTGCACCGGGCAGCTCACATCGGGAGGGTTCTGGGCGTTGCCTGGAAGTGTCTGACGGGCTACCATCACTGACAGGGCAAGGGCTGACATGGGCCACTCGCACACCGAGGGGTGACCGCAAAACCCGACAAAACAGGGCCTCGTAATAGTCCACTCGTGGACGGCAAGCTGAAGTCACGCCCTCGTGTTCCCCTCGCGCACGCGAGGGGAAACACGACTATTCGGAAACTCTGTTGAGCAAAGCGCTGACCACAAACAACGAGTCCTGCACGTAATTCCCCATCCAAGCCACTCCCAGCCGAAGCATTTTCCGCGGAATATCAATGTTTAGAGAAATGACTTCAAAGCCGTGGAAGAGAATTACGTGCGAAGTTGAAGATGGTGTACGGACTCGAGCACCATCTGTTCGTCACTTGCAGATGGACTGGACGCAGATGTGCATGCCTCCTCCTACCCTACCTACATGGAAGGAAGGAGGTGACGAATGAACATTCGAGAAGTACGCCGACACGGCGACGGATGGGGCGTGTTCGATCCGAACGCATCCAGAGCATCCGCAGTTGAGCCTACGCAAGCAGCTGCTCAACAGCGCGCACGCGACATTCTGGCTAATCAGGGTGGCGGCGAGATGCGGACGCGAGGAGAGAACGGGAAAATCCGCGCCCAGGACACCATCAAGCCTGGGAACGATCCCCGTCGAAGCAGGGGCTAGTTACCACTGAGGGGGCGGGACTAACACCCGCCCCCTCAGTTCGTTATTCGGCCTTCTTCTCGGGAAAGGACAGCAGGCGACCCCTGTAGTGCTCGTACTGGGCGCGGCGGGCCGCGATCTCGGAGGGGAGACCCGACGAGATATCGTTAACAAGGGCGTCGAAGCGGTCCAGCAAATCGGCGATGCGCTGTTGCTCGTCGAGTGCAGGCACAGGAATTTCAAAGTCCATCAAACGCGGAACGACAAGCGAGTTAACCGAGCCACCTTGCTTCGATGTCTGCCTCAGAATCTCTTGCCCATTTGCTGATAGTGCATAGTAAATATACCGATGCTCGAAACGATCGGAATCTACGACAAGAGCTTTCATGTCCTGGTTAAATGTCGCATCAACATCAATCTGCGCAACAGGAAACGTGTGTTGCAAAATACTAGAGCGCACAACAAGAGCGATTAAGGGAGCCTCAATCAGTTTGACGTTAGACTCGCACACAGCTCTGTCGGTAATATTCATCATCGAATTCTGAATCTTCGACGATCGCATATCTTTCGGTGTAATCCAAGGGATGTTACCCTCATCCCAATAGTCAGCTCGACTCTTTGAAGGAGTTCCGCCCCCACTCCAAACGCCGAGCTCACGAAGAGGAATCCAACTGACCGGCCCGCGAGCTGTCATAGAATCATAGGAGAGCAACTGGGTGCGGTAGTGCTCATACTGGGCCCGCCTTGCTTCCAGCTCCGCTTCCAGCTCCGCTTCCAGCGTCGTAAACTGATCCAATATTCTCACGATCTCACGCTGAACTTCCAGTGGAGGAACAGGAATAGACATATCACGAACTACATTCCAATGCCGATTGTAACCGCGTGAAGGAATCGCAAGCGAGGAAAGAGAATGAAATAAGTAGCGAATATCGACATCATCAACCGCACGGATCCACTTCACACCATCGGCACCAGGAACGAAGAAATGATCAACATACTTAATTTCACGTGTGTGATCACCAAACACAATACCCGGAATATCTTTTACTAGCTTAGTTTCATCAGAAGAATAGCCTGCGACCTGTCCCCTACCCTGGTCAACAATAGGATACGTGCCAGAACTTTCATATTGCCCTCTCTTCAGTCCCCTGGGAATCGACGGAAGTACTACACATTCTGACAACGGTTTGTACTTCACCCCGTCCGGGCACAGCTGCGCAATCAGGTCAGCGAGGCGGCTCATCGGTCGGCCTCCAGTTCCGCGACGATCGCGTCGATCGAGGCGCGCAGTTCACGCTGGCGCTCCACGATGCCGGCGATCCGGGTGTTCAGCTCGACGATGTCCACCTGCTCGCGCGTATCCTCGGGCTCGACATAGGAGGACACCGACAGATTCCAGTCATTGTCCTTAATATCGTCGATCGACACCAGGGCAGCCACGTGGTCCACAGCCTGGCGCTCGGACACCAGGGAGAGGATCCGCTGCTGATTCTCCGCGGTGAGGCGATTCTTATTCCCCTCACGCACGCACTCGGGGGACGCATCCACGAAGAGGACGCTGTGGTCGGGACGCGCCTTCTTCAGCACGATGATGCAGGTCGCGATCGTAGTCCCAAAAAACAGGTCCGGCGGCAGCTGAATCACCGCGTTCACGAAGTTGTTTTCGACAAGGTAGCGGCGAATCTTCCCCTCGGCACCGCCGCGGTACAGAACACCCGGGAACTCGACGATCGCAGCCGTCCCATCCTCGGCCAGCCAATGCAGCATATGCATCGTGAAGGCCAGGTCAGCCTTGGACTTGGGGGCCAGTACACCCGCCGGGGCGAAGCGCGGATCATTGATCAGCGCGATGTCATCCTTGCCCACCCACTTCGTCGAATACGGAGGGTTCGAGACGATCGCATCGAACGGCTGATAATCCCAGTGGGCGGGTTCCGTCAGGGTATCCCCCAGTGCAATATCGAAGTTCGAGAAGTTGACGTCGTGCAGGAACATGTTGATGCGGCACAGGTTATACGTCGTCAGGTTGATTTCCTGGCCGAAATACTGGCGGCTGCTCGACGGCCCGAGAAGCTTCGCGAACTTCAGAAGCAAGGACCCCGAGCCCGCGCACGGATCGTACACGCGCGTCACATCGGAACGCCCATCCAGGGCGAGGGTCGCGAGGACTTCGGCGACTTCCTGGGGCGTGTAGAACTCGCCGCCCGACTTGCCCGCGCTCGAGGCGTACATGGTCATTAGGTACTCGTAGGCGTCGCCGAAGGCGTCGATCTGCGCAGCACCGTGCTCCAAGGGCAGATCGCCGACAGCATCCATGATCTTGACGAGTTTCGCGTTGCGCTGGGCAACCGTGTTTCCAAGCTTCGTGGAGTTGACATCCACGTCGTCGAAGAGGCCACGCAGATCAGACTCGGAGCCACTGCCCCGCGCCGAGTTCTCAATGAAACGGAAGGCATAGGCGAGAGTCTCGTTCAGGTTCTCATCACCGGCAGCCCGCGCACGCACGTTCCCAAAGAGGTCGGACGGGCGGATGAAGAAGCCTTTTTCCTTGACGATGCTCTCACGCGCCGCCTCGGCATCCTCGTTACTGAGGGTCGCGTAATCGAAGGCTGCAGCCTCTTCAGTGGTTCCGCCTTCGGCGAGGATCGCCTCGCGCTCGGAGGCGTTCACATAGTCCGTCAAATTCTCGGAGATGAAGCGGTAGAACAGGAATCCCAGGACGTAGCTCTTGAAGTCCCACCCGTCCACGCTGCCACGAAGGTCGTTGGCAATACGCCAGATCGTCTTATGCAGCTCGGCTCGCTCGATCACTGCCGCCACTATGCCCTCGTTTCTGGGCGAGGAGCTACGACACTCCTCGCTGATCCCTTGCTCGACATTCGCTCGCCAACGTACGCGGGCGATTCATGTGGCCTAGCTTACTGCATAAGCGACCAGCTAAGGGCCGATAATACACCCAATTTCCACCCATCCCGACCCCGGCCTCGCCAATGAGAAAAGGGCGAGGGAAACGGACCCACAAAACCCAACTTTTCAGGATACTCCCCCAACTTAAAGCAGTTAGACACTTTCAAAAAATAACGACAGGTTCCCTCAGGACCAAACGACCACAACAGCAGATCGCGGACCTACAAGGCCTGACAAATACTTGGAAATTCAACCAATCCACGATTTTACTTGTCCGCACTGCGGGACATTTTCGCTCAGCATGACCATATTGTCGGTTAATTTACTGAAAAATCGCTTTACCGTTGAATGGGCGCATTTTTACGCACATGACTCCCCCCACCGGGCAGTCTCATCAACGATTACGAGGACACACACGTCATGGAGACACGACATCCCCTGACCATCCCCGCTGCGATCGTGCTCGGCACCGCGGTCGTCGCCACGGCCCTACCCCTGCCAAACGCCACACCGGCCACCGCCACGGGCACGGCACACGTCACCCGCGCTTACACGGACAAGTCCACGCACGAACCCGGTAAGCAGGCGACGATCACGGCCGAGGCCTCGACCGGGGGAACCGTCCACTTCTCCGTCAGCC
>JAHYYD010000009.1:0-16849 GCA_019425105.1 Actinomycetota bacterium | reverse complement strand
GCGACGATCACGGCCGAGGCCTCGACCGGGGGAACCGTCCACTTCTCCGTCAGCCACCTCGGCATTGAGATCGACTCGGGCGACGCCACCGTCGACAACGGCAAGGCCACCTGGACCTACACGACGCCGAGCGAGGACGGCCAGGGATACCTCGTCACCGCGACCGGTGGGGACAGCACCCACGCGGAGACCGCCATCGACGCCTCCACCAGCTGGACGCGCTTCCCGCGCATGGGCTACCTCTCCCACTTCAAGCCCACCGCTCCAAAGGGCTTGGCGGGCAACGCCACCTACGAGCCCTACCTCTTCAACGCCCCGTCGGACTACGTCACGAAGCTCAGCCAGGACTACCACCTCAACGCATTCCAGTACTACGACTGGCAGTACCGCCACGAGCAGCCCGTCGCAACCGGGGACATCAAGGAGCAGTGGCCTCTCTGGTACGAGAACAACTACGCCTCTGCCGCGACCATCAACAGCTACGTGACCACTGCGGACAACGTCGGCGCGGCCTCGCTCGCCTACTCGATGGCGTACGCTGCCAACGACAACTACGACACGAACAAAATCAAAGACGAGTGGCGACTGCACAACGAGAACGGCTCCTACTGGGACCGCCCACTCGGCGTACAGTGGTGGGTTCAGACCCCCGAGGGCGTGGACAAGCCGGCGGGCCACCAGTACATGATGAACGTCAACAACAAGGGCTGGCGCGACTACATCACCGGCCAATACGTGGACCAGAAGAAGGCGTTCAACTTCACCGGCACACACATCGACACGCTCGGTGAGACCCACAAGAAGGATGCTTCCGGTAACGATCTCGACCTGACAGAGGGCTTGTCGTCGCTCGTTAACGAGACCGCCGAGAAGACGAAGGGTGCGGTGGGCATCAACCTGCCCGATGGCGCCGGCAACGACAAGCTCATTAACGGCTCGTCCACGTACCTGTACACCGAGCTGTGGAACAACAACGAGACGAACGCGCAGGTGGCCTCCTACCTGCAGGGCGTGCGTAGCTCGGGCGCAAAGCACCCGCTGATCGTGGCCGCCTACGCGAACGACTACGATCCGACCACCCTTTACTGGGATGCAGCGGCCAAGGAGTACAAGCACCCCGAAATCGCTGCCGACAACGGCGTGCGTATCGAGGCCGAGGCCGACCAGTCGAGCGTGAGCGGCGACGTCACCATCGTGTCCGGTGACGCATCCGCGTCGGGCGGCTCCTACGCGTCGGGCATTGCCAAGGACGGCGACGCCGTCACCTTCACCGTTGACGCAGGACAGGGAGGTACCTTTACCTTCTCACCACGCTACTCGAGCCCTCAGGCCGATGGCGCCAGCCACCAGGTGATGATTGACATGGGTAAGACCGGGCAGCAAAAGCTCCTGAAGTACGTCACGTTCAACAAGACGCAGAGCGATTCTGACTGGCGTGAGGATATCAGCATCAACGTGGAGCTCACCCCGGGCACCCACACGATCTCCTTCCCGATCGACAAGTACGAGAAGTACGCGCCCGTCAACATCGACTGCATTACCTTCCGCGAGTTCAACGCGGACTCCGTCAAGCTCGCGGACGCGGCGTTCGCTGCGAACGGCGCGCATCACCTGGAGCTCGGCGACTACGGGCGCATGTTGGACAACCAGTTCTTCCCTGAATCCGGCCGCGGCATGTCCGCTGATCTCCAGACGTGGATGAAGAACTACTACAACATCTCCACCGCCTACGAGAACCTGCTCTTCGGCGACAACCTGACGCGCAAGGAGCACCAGGTCGAGGTCTCGACCGCTGGCGTAGGCCTGCCGACCTCGACGGACGGATCCGCGAACACGATCTGGGCGAACACCATGACGTCCAACGCGGGCACGGCCCTGCACCTGATCAACCTGCGCACCAACGACAGTGACGGCAACGACGAGTATTGGCGTAACGCCGCGAAGCGGATCCTCCCATTCGGCGACACGTCCGTCACCTACCACCTGGAGCAGGGCGAGCAGGTCCCCGGTTCTATCTTTGTCGTCAGCCCTGACGCTGATGGTGGCCGCCCGACGCAGCTCGACTTCACGACGGGCACGGATGAGCAGGGTCGCACGACTCTCACGTTCAACGTGGGCTGGCTGTCCTCGTGGGACATGGTGGTCTTCTCCCCCACCAAGTCCGCAGACCGCACAGCTCCGAACACGTCAGGCAACGCCAATTCGGGCAATGCGGGGCTCGTGCCTGCGACGGTCATCGGCCAGCTGCGCAACGGCCTCGGCCAGTGCCTGACCTCCCAGGATCCGAAGGGCTCCGACGGCACTCCCGTGTGGAACAGCAACTGCACTGGGAACAGCACCGCACAGACCGTCGTCTACCAGGGTGATGGGCACCTGCGCATCGGCGATCGCTGCCTCGACGTCCTGGGCGGCTACACCGAGGAGGGAACGGTCGCACACATGTGGACGTGCTACCCGGGCCTCGACTCCCAGAAGTGGGATATCAACGGTTCCGGTCAGCTGGTGAACCGCGCGTCGGGCCTGTGCCTGACGATTCCGGGCGACACCACGCAGGAGAACACGCAGGCGGTCATCTCGCAGTGCTCCGACGCCTCCACGTCGCAGCGCTGGACGCTCACGAACGTCTCCGGGCGCTAAGACGCCCACTCCCCGGCACGGGCACAGCCGGGGAGGAGACAGCGCTCCGGTGCGCTGTAACAAGACTCGGCCCCGACCTCGTCAATTCATGGACGAGGCCGGGGCCGAGTCAGCGTGAGACGGAGCGTCAGGAGCGGGCAACCTCGACGAACGGCGCCTGCACCAGGTTCGACAGCGCCGTGATGTAGGCGCCGATCAGCTTGCGGTTACGACTGTCCTGCATGAGGTTCGGCATGCCCTTCGTCGTGCAGGTGACCTCGACGACGGCGCCCTCCTCATTCACAATGAAACCGGCAACAAGGTTTTCGCCCCAGGACATCATGGTCAGCGGGGTATCGAAAGTAATCACGCGGCCGTTCGGGTCCGCGCCCGTCAGCGTCGCCTTCTTGACCGCCTGCACGGCCTGGGTAGCTGCCGGGAACAGCTGCTCGAACGGCACGTTGAACTGGAACGCCTGCGTCGTGGAACGCATACCCATGAGTGTCTCCTTCAGGATCTCTATTGGCGCAGTCGGCGCACGGGTCACGCGTCGACCGGCGAAGAAGGACATACACACTCGCTTCGATATGACGAGAAAGAGGAGCTCCTTCTTCTAGCAGACCCAGCGTATCAGGAGTGCGCCCAATCACCTATTTCCATGTAGCCGCGCACCCACATATGCTGCTGCCGGACACCCGACGCGCATCCGGCAGCAGCACACACTCAGGACAGCGGCTCGAAGGGGCTCACCGACACCGAGGGGATCTCCTGGCACACGCGCAGGGTCAGCTGCAGGCTCGTCGCGCCGCTGCCGGCCTCGGACATGATATCGACCAGCTCCGAATCAGCGGGGCTGCAGCCGTCGACGCCGTCCGTCGACTCGGCCGTCAGAGTCACTCCCACGCGCCCACCCTGAGCGATCGTGTACACATTGCCAGGGTCTTCGCCCTCGCGAACGGCGGTCGAGAGCACCGAGCCGCCGCTGGAGAAAACAACCTGCGGGAAGCCGTCAATCCAGCACGAGGGACCCTCGTTCGTGAATCCCAGGGACACGTAGGTCGTGCCGCCCGCCTCCTGCGTGCTATCAATCGCGGGCTGCAGGTTCGACAGGTCGCAGCGCTGATCGTTGTCGGCAACATTCACCTCGGGGGCCTGGTTACCCTCGTTGGGCACGCCGCTCTGCGGGCTCGCGCCGCTCTGTGCGGGCATACCGCTCTGGGAGGCCGAGGCACTCGGGGATGCGGACGAGGTCGTGGACCCCTGCTCGGGAGTAGCACCCTTCGGGGAACAGGCGGCAAGCCCCAGGGCGATAGCCGACAGGGAGGTCACGGCAAGAATGCGTCGCGTGTTGATCATGCGCCCATCCTATGGAGCCACGCACAGCTCACGCACCGCCACGCCGGGCAGCGCCCAGGGGTGACAAGCGGCGCACTCGAGCGAACCACCCGCCGCGCCCCGGCCTCGTCCCCGTTATCGAGCGACAGGCTCGATCTCCACGGGGGCCACGTCCATCTCAGCCAGCGGCACCACCCGATCCTTGCGGGCCACGTGGTAGCCCAACCAGACCACGCCGAACAGCGGCAGGCCGATATAGGAGGAGGCAACCTCCCACACCTGGCCGTGAAGCACTGCTTCATAGTTCTGGCCGGCCATGACGACCAGGCACATGACGAAAGCGATGATGGGACCGGCCGGGAAGAACGGCGATCGATACGGCAAGTCCTCGAGGCGATACCCCTGCAGCAGGTAGGCGCGACGGAAGCGAATATGACTGACCGCGATGCCCAGCCACATGATGATGCCGGAAATACCGACGATGTTCACCAGCCAGATGTACGCGTCGTTGAAGACCAGCTGCGTCAGGAAGCCGCACGCGGCCATCACCGTGGTCACCGCCATCGCGTAGCCCGGCACACCGCCCTTCGTCACGCGTGCGAAAATCGCGGGAGCCTGGTGTTTGAGGGCCATCGAGTGCAGCATGCGCGAGGCCGCGTAGAGGCCCGAGTTACCGGCCGACAGAATCGACGTCAGGATGACCGCGTTCATGACGGCGGCCGCCGCACCGATCCCCATGCGCGCAAACACCAGCGTGAACGGCGACTGGGCGACGTTGTTCGCCGAATCATCCGCCGCGCTCAGCAGGCTCGGATCCGTGTACGGCAACAGCGTGCCGATGACCGCAATCGCGCCGATGTAGAAGAACATGATGCGCCAAAAGACCGTGCGGATCGAGCGCGGCACATCCCTGCGCGGGTTCTCGGACTCGCCCGCGGCCACGCCCACCAGCTCGGTGCCCTGGAAGGAGAAGCCCGCGATCATGAAGACCGCGATGACGCCGACGAAACCGTTGTGGAAAGGTGCATCCCCGGTCGTCCAGTTCGACAGGCCCGGAGAGTTGTCGCCCATCACGCCGGCGATCATAAAGACGCCCGACAGGACAAAGATGATGACGATAACGACCTTGATTGCGGCCAGCCAGAATTCGGCCTCGCCGTAGACTCTCGCCGAGAGCGCGTTGAGCCCGACGACGATGATGAGGAAGCCCACCGCCCATAACCACGAGGGCACAGAGGGGAACCAATAGGCCATGACCAGTCCCGATGCCACGAGGTCCGCGGCCACCGTGACCGCCCAGTTGAACCAGTAGTTCCACCCCATCGCGAAACCGAAGGACGGGGAGACGAACTTCGTGGCGAACGTCTGGAAGGAGCCCGCGACTGGCTGGTGCGCGCTCATCTCGCCCAGGGACTGCATGAGGAGCAGCACCATGAGGCCGATCGCCGCGTAGGCGAGGAGAGCACCGCCCGGACCGGCGTTCGAGACCGTCCTACCGGAGGCCAGGAACAGGCCCGTGCCGATCGCTCCGCCGATGGCGATCATCTGCATATGGCGCGACGCCAGGCCGCGCTTCAGCGCGGTATTGGAGCGCTCCTGTACATCGGTGGCGATGTCGTCGGGAGTGGGGGTTTCCATGACTGGGTTCCTCATCTGTCGATCGTCGAGTCCCATCTTAGCCCCACAAATGCTTGTGTCGAACTTGGTAGATTCTTTTCTCATTCTTTAACGAGGTCGGGGCTGAGTTCCGCTCTTGACACCCCCTTCCCCGCCACCGCCTCGTCACCCCTCACGCGCCTCACACACACGAGGCGGTTACACTAAACCCACCCACGCCACCGCAGGAGATACCTATGACACAGTCCCTCATGAGCATCGGCTGGATGCTCCTCGCCCTCGTCCTCTCCGCATCCATCGGCCTCGAACGGCAGATCCGAGGCAAGAGCGCAGGCATCCGCACCCAGGCCATCGTCGGCCTCACCGCCTGCCTCATGATGCTCATCTCCAAGTACGGCTTCTCAGACATCCTCGTCGACGGGATCACCCGCTACGACCCTTCGCGCGTCGCCTCACAGATCGTGTCGGGCATCGGCTTCCTCGGCGCGGGCATCATCCTCACCCGGCACGGGGCAATCCGAGGCCTCACGACCGCTGCGACGATCTGGGAGACCGCCGCTATCGGCATGGCCTGCGGTGCCGGACTGTGGTGGCTTGCCCTCGCGGGAACCGTCCTGCACTTCATCGTCATCGCCCTGCTGACCCCGCTCGTCCAGTTCATCCTCATGCGCACCCACGGGCACAAGGTCACGCTCACCATCCACTACACGCCAGGCCACGGGGTACTCTCGACGTTGCTGGGACAGGTCTCTTCCCTCGGCTGGAACGTCTCAGGCGTATCGACCCGCACGGATTCGTCTGAGCGCGCTACTACCGCTCGATTCACGGCGACGACGCGCCAAGACCTCTCGCGGTCTCTCCTCGTGACCACGCTCGCCGACCTCGACGGCGTCGCGGGCGTCGACATCAGCGAAGACGACGACGAGTAAACGTCCCACATCACACATACGGGAGGGCCCGCGGCGCTTGCCGCGGGCCCTCCCGTTACATTCTCCGAGCGCGTCAGGAACGCGTCCCGAAGGGGTTGTAGGGCTTATCGCCCTGCTGACCCTGGTTGTTGTAGCCCTGCTGACCGTACTGGTTCTGGCCGTACTGCTGCTGACCGTACTGCTGCTGGCCGTACTGACCCTGCGCCGCCTGGGGAGCCTGGAAACCACCCTGCTGCTGAGCACCCGGGTAACCGCCCTGCTGACCATACTGCTGGCCCTGCTGGCCATACTGCTGCTGAGCGTACTGACCCTGCGTGGCCTGCGGAGCCTGGAAGCCACCCTGCTGCTGAGCACCCGGGTAACCGGCCTGCTGGCCCTGCTGGCCGTACTGCTGCTGTCCCTGCTGGTTACCCTGCGGAGCCTGGAAGCCGCCCTGCTGACCCTGCTGACCGTACTGCTGCTGGCCAGGCTGGTTCATGGGTGCCCCGGTGAAAGCGCCACCGAAAGCGTTCGGGTTATTCACCGGCGCGACCTTGCCGTTCTTGAGCTCCAGGAGCAGGATGCCGCCGGACACACCGAGGCAAATCGAGAAGAGGAAGAAGAGAATTCCGCCAATGCTGGGAGTCGCTTCACCGAGAATGCTCAGGAACTGGAGCACGCCCAGCAGGGCGACCACGATCGCGGCGATACCCGAGGACAGGAACGCCCACTTCTGATTCGTGAACCAGTAGGCAGCTCCCAGGCCAAGGACGACCAGCATGAGGAAGATGTGGAAGAAGGCGTAACCGCCCGCCCCGAACATCGAGAAGGAAATGCCGTACACCGACGCGAACGGCAGGACCATCGACACGATCGACAGGACGAAGGACGCCGCCATACCGATGAGCGCGTACGTCGCGCGCACGGAACGGCCCTTCACCTTGCCGGTCTCGTTGACGACAGCGTTCTGGAACTGGTTGAACGCCGTGTTCGCGGCCGCACCGAACTGCTGTGCAGCAGCCTCAAACTGCTGTCCAGTCGAAGCACCCTGCTGAGCGCCCGGAGCCGCGTACGGGGACTGCTGGCCGGTCGGCGCATACCCCTGGGGGCCGCTCTGAGCCGCGTACGGGGACTGCTGGCCCGCCTGCTGGCCGTACTGCGGCTGGGCGTAGCCCTGCTGAGAACCGGTAGCTTGGGCCGGATTCTGGCCGTAGGCAAAAGCCTGCGACGCGGCGTTCTCTTCGGCGGCCGTCTCGGCCGCGGAACGCTCGCCGGATCCTTCAACGATCGTGCGTTCGAGGTCCTCGTCCGAGATCGAAGACGCCGCATCCACGGGCGTCTCCGTCACGGGTGCCACCTGGGGCTCCTCGGAGACCGGCTCGGGTTCAATGACCGACTGAGCCTCCTCAACCACGGGCGCGGCCTCGGCCTGAGGAGCACCCCACGCATCGGACTGCACAGGCTCAACGACCGGCTCGAGTTCAACGACCGGCTCGGGTTCAACGGACGGCTGAGCCTCCTCGACCACGGGAGTAGCTTCGGCCTGCGGAGCACCCCACGCATCAGACTGCACCGGTTCGGGCTCAGCAACAGGCGCAGCTTGTGCCGTCGGCTCGCCGGCCTGGGGGCTGAAGGGGTCAGTCGGCTGTACGGGAGCAGATGCGGGAGCGGGCTGAGCCACGGGGGGCTGCGCGGGAACGACACCTCGGTTGGCTAGCCACTGGGCAAGCGCTGGGTACAGCGACGGGTGCGACGCCACATACGGATGCAGATCCGCACGAGCGGCGGTGATATCGGCGAGATCCTGTGCTGTCAGCGCCGGATTGCTCATGTCTGCAGCGGTGAGCTGCGACAGATCAATAGTGCTCATCTCAATTCCTCTCGCACCC
This sequence comes from Actinomycetota bacterium, assembly GCA_019425105.1. Taxonomy (GTDB): domain Bacteria; phylum Actinomycetota; class Actinomycetes; order Actinomycetales; family Actinomycetaceae; genus Pauljensenia. The sequence continues at coordinate 8,484 of JAHYYD010000009.1, read as the reverse complement.
GAAGGCGCAGTTCCTGATGGCGAACATCCAATACTATCGCGTCAAGACGCGGATTAGTCAAGGCGCTTACCCTTTGACATGCCGGTGACAAGCAAAAGACCCGGCCCCTCACGGGACCGGGTCTGTGGTGGTAGCGGGGACAGGATTTGAACCTGCGACCTCCGGGGTAATCGCCCATTGAGGTCATTGCCGTTGGCAGAATCCGAGTTTCTTGAAGTATAGAGCCAAAAAGAGCACTGTCATACCTGCCAGAGATGCGCGCAGTACTACACCTGTATCACTGAATAAGTGGCCCCATAAATGGCCCCTTCCTACCGTCCGAGAGCCTCAACAAGACTGGAAGTGTCACGCACATCGGTGTAAGCCGTTTTGTTGATCTCAGCGTCGTGCCCAAAGTATGCGGCTCTCACTTCGGCTGGGATTCCCGCGTTCATCGCTCGGGTATTGAGCGTTGTGCGCCAGACATGGGATGAGACCTCATGAAGCAGTGGGATTGAACATGCGTCAGCAACTTCTCTAAGGAGCTTCTTCACCGCTTTCTGCGCGTTGGATTGATTCCATTTGCTACCCGGGACAGCCGGGGCAGGGAATACGAGCGTGCCCTCTTGGCGGCGCTCTAGGCGCTCCCTGAGCCGCTCAGCGACCCGATCATCAAGCACGGGCACAGTTCTTCCCCTGTGGGTTTTTGAGCGCTCAGCGGGCACCGTGACCTTGATCCGCACCCCATCATCTTCAACCTCATCAAGACGAAGACTGAGGGCCTCCCCGATCCTGAAGCCTGTTGCCGCTTGCAGCAGCGTGAGTTCGACTGTTGTGCGTCTGTGTTCTACTCGGTCTGCCATTGTGAAGCGTCCCCGTCTCGGTGCGGCTACGTCTTCTACATCTATTGCGAGCAGGTACTCGATGGCACGCTCATACTCAGCATCGGTAAGGCCCCTACCACCTTCACGCTTTGCCGTTTTCTTCACGTTTCCGAGGTCGATTGCCATGCCTGCGAGAGGGTTCCCTGTGATGACCTCGTCGCGGATGAGCTGTTGGAGCACCCACTTGCTCAGCACATTGCGGGCATTGCGCCCAGACTCAGCTCCATGCTCGCTTGCGATGTCCTTCAAGACCGCCTCCAATCGACGGAACCTCACAGCATCGTGAATTGTGTATCCCTTGAAGTGCTCACCAAGGATGTCGAGGAGGTGTTCATACTTGGTTTTTGAGCGTTCCCTAAGGTGCGATGCTTTAACGGCGGGGATTGAGACTTTCTTGATGTACTCACTCATCTGTGAGGTCGGCTTCCACGAACCTTCTGTTCCCGCTGCTCGGAGTGCTTCCTCAGCTACTGCTAGGGCTTTCGTGCGCCATTCCCCCACTGTTGGGGCTGTTACCTTCAGGCGGACGGTCTTACCATCCATGAGCCTGAGTGAGAAGCGCCCAAAGTAGGAGCCGTTAGCCTGCCTTTCCGGCTTCGTCTGAGCTGCCATGTGCTCGCCTGGTTTGAGGGCGATCCTTCCCATAAGTGGCCCTTTCCGTCGTTGGTTCAAGTCAACAGTAGCAGACCAGATCGCCCCGGTAGTTGCGTGGACTTGACAATGCATGCTAAGCTGGCGCTCACAAGTAAATAACAACGCGCCAAGGTGTCCCAGCCACCGCTGTATGACGAAATCCAAGCTGCCGTCGAATATGCAGGACGGAACTCAGCGGATGGGCAGGCACAGAAGCATGATGAACTGATATGGCAGCCTTATAGCGAAGCGTAAGTCCGTTCTGGCGAGGTTCACCCATAAGGGGTGGACTATGCCTACTCAGGCTCTCGAAACTACTACTTCCGTACTTGCTGTCTCAGCAAACGAAGCCGCTGCCATGCTCGGCGTCAGTTCTCGCACGCTTGCGAACTGGAGGACTCAGGGCATTGGCCCGGCGTTCGTCCGTGTCGGTGCGGTCCGTAGTCGGACTCTTTACCGTATCGATGACCTCAATACCTGGTTAGATAACAACCGGGTTGAAACATCGGGTTCCAAGGCGGTCGCATCATGACCGCACTCACTCACTCTCTTTCTCCTTCCCCGAGCACCTTCGAGGACATCCAGACCACGCTCGTTGGCACTCCGTGGACGGTCTCTGAGGAGTCCGTTGGGGGTATCTCTACAGCCATCTTGGTGAGGCGTTCTGAGCGTCTTCTAAGTAGGCAAAGATTTACTAAAATTGACAGTAAAAAAAATTTTACTGTCAAAACTGATCCGAGTTTCGCCTGTAATACCAACGGAAACGCGTTCAGGCCATCATCCCCTATGGGAGCGGAGGAATGGCCGGGCCGGACCGGAGGGTCCGACCGCGCCATCGCTCCTGGGCTTGACCCTGTGGGCGGTGGGTCTCATGAAGTCGTTTTTGGTGACCTACCGACCGTGAAGGCGATGGGGACGGGTAAGTGTGCTCCGGTCATTGGTTTCGATACCGAGTTCACTCATCGCGAGGATGGGGGTGGGGTCATTGATTCCTACCAGTTCTCGCTGATCGATCCTTCTGACTCTGACTACCGCTTCGATATCGTGCTTCTCCCTTTGGTGAAAGGTGAACGGCTTCCGTTTGAGTCTGCTCTGTGCGTGGTTATCCGCGAGTCGGGGCTGTGGCGCGCTGCGGGCTTGCCCGATGCTCGCGGCTTTGATCGTCGTGATTTCTGGAAGTCTGGATACGACTACAGTGCGAACCTGGACGCTTTGTATAAGCTCGGTCGTCTCTCGTTGGTGCTCGCTGGGCATTATCTCAACGCTGATCTGACGGCTTTTGCTCGTCCTCATGGAAACTCGAAGTATAGCGACATCCTGCGTCGCGTGACCTCAGCGAGTGGAGGTCTGGTCTCGCTTCAGCCTATTCGCGTGATAGAACGCTCGGGCGCTTCAGGCTCTGGTGAGCGCTGGCTCCCTCTTTCGGTGACGATTCGGGACACGATGGGTCAATCTGCGCCGGGGATGCAGTCTCTTGCTGTTCTCGGAGACTCGGTGGGTATCCCCAAGATTAACGTTCCTGGTGATTGGAAGGAACGCATGAGTGAGTATCGGGATCAGCACCTCATCGACTTCTTGGAATACAGCGCCTATGACGCTGTGATTGTGTTGGAGTACCTTTCTGCTGTCTGGGGTGAGGGTGTTGTCCCGCCTGTAACTCTTAGCGGCGGTGGTGCTCACGCACTGCGTGATGGGGTCAAGCGTTATTGGGGTTTGGAAGGCACGCCGAACTCCCTCTTCATGGCTCGTTTTCAAGGGCTAATGAAGCTCAAGGAGGGGGAAGAACAGGCTGAGGACGCGCTGACTTATTATTCCGTGCGCTCGCTCAAGCCTGTGGACGCGGACGCCAAGCTCACTCACGCAATGTGCAAAGCTGCTTTTCACGGCGGTTGGAACTCGGCTCTGAAAATTGGCTACTTCGATAAGCCGACTTACGACCATGACATTCAGTCGGCATACCCATCGGCTATGGCTGCCGTGATCGATGTGGACTATGAGTCCGGTGCGGTTGAAGAGGTCATTAAGGATCGAGAACTCACTTTTGCTGATTTCCCTCTAGGGTACGCCACTCCCCTCGTGGCCTTTGTCTCGTGGGAATTTCCCAAAGATGTTGAACCTTGTATTCCTGTCAAGGTTGAACAGTCGGTGGTTTATTTTCGAACCTCTGTTGGAGCTGGTTCTGGTTTGGGTGAGGGACTGTCTCAGTTCGGTGGTTTCCAAGGTGCTTATGCTATGGCTCCAGAGCTGCTCCTAGCTTTGAAGCTGGGTGCTCGGGTGCATGTTCAGATGGGGCTTCGTCTGCGCCCCTTGGAGATGGACGGTGAGCCGTCTCGTTCGATGCGCGCTGCGATGAAACAGATGGTGGAGGACCGGAGAACAGCTAAGCGTTACTTCGGTAAGAAGAGCCTTGAAGAGCTTATTATCAAGGTCGCCTCAAACTCTTGTTATGGCAAGCTCGCTCAAGACGTGTCTGAGCGTTCGGGATGGAACGCTTGGGAGGAGGAGATGGAGTCCATTGGCGGCTCGTCGGTGACCTCCCCCTATCACGCTGCGATGATTACGTCCCTTGTTCGCGCTTTGTTGCTCGCAAAGGCCAACGAAGTCACTCTTTACTCCGTCACGACTGACGGTGGCATCTTCGATGTGGATTGCATCGATCATCTGGAGTCCTTCGGACTGTCTGATGTGTTTCGTGATTCCCGTGAGGCGCTCGCTGGGGATCGAACCGTGTGGGAGATCAAACATCGCCAGAATACGCTGCTCAACGTTACGACTCGGGGGAACGTCTCTCTTGAACCGGGAGGGGTGCTCGCGAAGGCTGGGATGAAAACCCCTGGTGATATTGAACGAGGTTCGGTTGAGGAGCGGGAGTGGTTCTGGGATCTGGTGATCTCCCGTGATGGAAAAGTGCCGAATCCTTATCGTCGCCATCCATCGTTCAGGGAATTATCTCGCACCTGTAATCGCCTGGACTTCGCCCCTCTTGACGTGTGTCCTGAGGTCTCGCTCGATTTCGACTTTAAGCGTAAGCCTGTGTGGGACACGTTGCGTTGTGTCGTTATCAATGGTTATGAGGTTGCCTGCTTCGACACGGTTCCTTGGGATTCTGTGGATGAGTATGTCTCTGCTAAGGAGAAGGCTCGTCACATCGCTAAGTTTCGTCCTGGGACAACAGGCGACGATCGCCCTACTGGTTGCCTGCGTACGGTTGAGCAATTTCGCACGTTGAAGAAGCGTATCGAAACCTCTAAAAACCGTCGTATCTACACGGAGAAAGGGTCTGTTCTCACTGACCTCGTGGCTGCTCATCGTGAAGGGTTTATCGACGTTCCGATGCTCTCTAGCAGTGCGAGTGTCTCTCAGAAACTTGACTGGCTTTCATCCCTTGGATATGGGGTGTTCACCCGTGCCCAGTGGGATCACTTGTGTAAGAAAGATCGACGCGCCCGCGTCATCAAAGATGTCGATCTGGGTGAGCTTGCTCGGATCGTCGAAGACTTGCCGACTTGGTGAGCACAAAGACCGGACGCCGGTACGGCGTCGCCCCCTCAGCCGGGTGGGCACCGGCATTTATCCAAAGAAAAAGGAGATAGAAATGGATATTCTCAATAACTCTCTCGACGACCTTATCAAGCAGGAACGTCTTGCTTCTCAGAAGCGTATTCGTCGCATGCGTGAACGAGCACGCAAGGAGGAGGAACGCCTCGCTTTGCGCACGGCGGAGATCATCCGTACGAAGCGCCCTGACGCGTACTTGAAGTATGAGGAGGAGGCGCGTCGTCTCCTCGAAGAGGAGCGACTGGCACGCTCGTCTCGGGCGAAGCGTTCGGCGCAGTCCGACGCGCAGCCGGAGGTCACGACGTCGGAGCAGGTGGAGCAGGTCCAGCAGGATGGAGGTACGAATTATGAGTACTGACAGCCTGTTTGCGACCTACGACCTTAAGAGCGAGATGCGCAAAAGGATGCGAGCGATAGAGGAGCAATCGGCGTCGGAGCGTGCGGCGCGCGTCTCGCCCTCACCGTCTCCTGCTCCCCGTCAAGGGGTAGCAGGGGCGGTGTCCCCCGCGCCCGCAGTGAGCAACGCGAACGAGGACGGGGGCCAGCGGAGAGATGGCAGACAGGGGGCGGTCACGCCACCGTTGTCTGACACTCTCCCTGCTGGCCATACCGTGGTCACGCCTAAAGTCATGCCTCAGCATGAGGGCGTTACCACGTTCTCCGACACTCGTTCGCACAGGATCACAGTGCGTGTGTCGGAGGAGGAGTACGACGCCTACAAGCGTCGTGCGACTGCGCTCAACGTTCCGGTGAGCGCGTGGCTTCGCGCAGCAGCACTACATGTGCTCGATGCCGCGACGCCACCCCTGGAGGCGGCGGCTCAGGCGGCGGCTCCAGAGTCGGCGCAAACTGCTCAGGCTATTGAGCAGTTGCGGCGTTTGGGGGTCAATCTGAACCAAGCACTCAGGCGCGGTTCGGTGATTGACCCCGAGCGGGTGCGAGACCTCGCTCGCGCCGTCGATGACTTGCGTGCAAGTCTTGGTGACAAGACGGTGATCACGTCATGAGCACGATCAACGTCAAGTCCTCGAAGTCCGCCGCCTCGGCGGTGAACTACGTGCTGTATGGTGCCGACGCAAAGGTGCGCTCTCGTCTCCGATCAGAGGGACGCACTCGGGCGGCAGCACTCGCCATCCACACTGCGGACGGTGCTTCGACACCGGAGCAGTTCCTTGCTCGCGCTGAATCACTCGCACGCTTGCATGGGAGGAAGGTGGAGGCGTATACCTACGTCCTCGCCTTCCACCCGGACGAGTTCGACGTGACCTCACCGGAGGATATGCAACGGGTGTGCGATGTCGCAAAGAAGCTCACAGAGTCTATGCACAGCGCTGACTACCTGATCGCCGTTCACACGGACTCGAAGGGCCAGCACGCGCACGCGCATATCACAGTGACGAACCATGACAACCTCACGGGCAAGGCGCTCTCGCGTTATACCTCGTGGCGTCACGGACTGCACCAGTTAAATGATCAGATCATGCGTGAGGAACAGCTTCGTGTGCTCCCCGATCCAACCAGACCCAAGCCGGGGTGGCTTCAACGCAGAGAGGACTTTTCTCCAGGTGGTTTCGAGCAACAACTTGGCGACATCGTCAACGACGCGCTCGCCGATCAGCGCTCGGTGGATCAAGCGTCGTTTGAGGAAGTCCTCGCTGAACATGACGTGCGCCTCGCGGTCACGGATCGTGATGGATGGTCTTTCAAAATGAGGCGTCTCGACAATGGCAAGTGGGGTAGGAAGAAAGCAAGCGCCTTGTCTCCAGACTTCACCGCCGATAAGGCGCAAGATGTGTTCGCTGCTCACCGACAAGTGGTAGCAGTCGTGGAAGACGAGGAAGAGGAGGAGATTGCACCCAAGAAGAAGACTCCGCTTCCTCACCCTCAACCTACCCCGCCACCCTCGCCCCGACAGGCACCATCGCTCTTCGATGTGCTCGCGGGTAAGGCGGAAATACCAATGCCTGCGGGTGGGAGTGTCGAGCGGAAGAAGACCTCGACAGTTTCACCCCGAACACGGCCTGAGACTACCGAGGAACGAGACGCAAGCCCTATGAGAGGTGTTATCGTCCCTGAGGTCACACAGCATGAAGACGATGGGCCTGATTTTGGCTGAAAGGACGAGGAAACAATACCCCGGTTACCAGTGAGGTAACCGGGGTATTGTGTCATAACGATCTATAAATGAAGACGCCGCCATCAGGCGCGTCGGTGATGGTGTAGTCGAATTCTTGGTCATGGATCCATGCGTCCCAGTCGAAGAAACGCTTAGCTTCCTCAGGCCATCCTTCCATCAAGCAGATGTCCTCAGCGAGTTGTGTGGCGTAGTCCTCGAATGAGTCCCAGCAGCCACAGTAGCGCTCCTCGAAGTCTGAGACGCTCGGTAGGGTATCCCCACATGCGATGTAGCAGCCGGTTTCCACCCAAGCGAGCAGTGCAGGCCACTGTTCCTCTCCGACCTCATCGAAGACCTCACCCCAAAGCTGTGCGGTATCGGGCGACATTTCACCTGTTCCGCAAGGGAACCCCTCGTGATCGAAGATCCATAGCTCTTCGTGATCTGTCGGGCCAAGGTGTAGGTCTTCAGGGGTGACCTCACCGGCTTCTTCTGCAAGGAACCATTTCCCGTTGAGTATTCCCTGGTTGTAGCAGCTAAGGCATCCGATCCAGACCGATGGACGAACAGTAGTTTGAGCAATCATTTCAGCCTCCCGAGTAGGTGGAGGTGAGGCCAGGCAGTTCAGTTTTGGAAAGGACGCACTCAAGGGACCCCACCTCCAGCAAACAGCTCGAGGTCGCATTGCGACCTGCTCAGGGGGATGAGCGGGAGGAGGATATTTATCGCTCAGGGGGATGATCTTTATCGTCCTTGTATGTTCTCGTGGAGTGGGAGCAGAGGGTGAGGAGGCCCCTCTCCGGCAGCACAGGTTGTTACGCTAGTTGTTACGCTTGCTACGCCTGTGTTACGCCTATTTTTCGTCAGGCGTAACGCTTTAAACGTTGGTATATCAAGCAAAACTATATGTTGTTACGCCTGTTACGCCTAATTTCTATTAATTACGCGCGGAAAATATATTTCCCCCCCTCATTCACCGTGTTTTTATATATAGAAAAGTTTTCGATTTTAGGCGTAACAGGCGTAACAGGGTCAGCTTTTCGTTGAGATACGAGGCGAAACTGCGTTACGCTTGTACATTTTTAGGCGTAACACAGGCGTAACAAACTCCGTTCAGGCGTAACAAATCCCCCGCCTCCACCCCTTCCCTGAGAACATACGGAGGGTGAGGATGGTCTTATGCCCCGAAGGGGCGTTGGGTGATAGTCCTCGATGTTGGGTGATAGTCCCCCTCCCCCCCACCTCAACGACCGGTTAAGGATATAATTAGACCCATGTTGATTTCAGGTACCGCTTTCTTGCGGTTGCGCACCA
>JAHYYD010000089.1 GCA_019425105.1 Actinomycetota bacterium | reverse complement strand
CCCATGCCGATGTAGAAGAACTGGCCGATGCGGTCCAGCGGGTCGAGCATGATCGAGGAGAGAAGCACGAGGGACATGCCCTCGCCGACGCTGATCGCCCCCTGCCGGTAGCGGATGAGGGCGAGGGCGATCGCGCCGGTGATCATGCCGAGGGAGAAGACGGAGTCGATGACGAGGAGGATCAGCTGGTTACCGGCCAGGTAGCTCATGACCTTCGAGCGGACTTCCTCGGCGGCCTCGGCCAGGCGCTGACCCATGTCCTTACCGGCGTTCATGAGGGCCAGGTCGCCCAGGCCCTGGATGGCGTCGAGCTCCTTCGCGGCGAGCTGGCGCGAGGAGTGCCGGTAGCGCGAGGACACCGGCTTGAAGGCCTTGCGGAAGCCCATGACGCAGATCGGGACCAGCGGGATCGCGATGGCGAGGAATCCGCCCGAGGCCGGGTCGATCGTGAGGGCGATGACGATGACAACGAGGATCGGGGTCGTCAGCGACGCAATCATGGGGGCCAGGAAGGTGCCCTTGTAGGCGGCGACGCGCTCGACGCCGTCGGTGGCGGAGTTGACGACGCGGCCCGCACGCTCGTTGGTGCGCTGCGAGGGCCCCAGGGCAAAGACCTGACGGATCATCGAATGGCGCAGGGCGGGTTCCATCTGGTTCATCTGGGCGGCGCCCAGGGCGCTCACCGCCCAGGCGAAGAAGCCCGATCCGAGGGCACCGAGCACGGCGATCCACCACGTCGACCAGGAATGCCTGCCGACAACGCTGTCGATACCCCAGCCGATCGCCAGGTAGGCGGCAGCCAAACAGAGAGCCGCTGCCCACGAGCAGACGACCACGATCGCGCGTTTCATCGTTCTCCTATCGACATGACACACACGAGTACACAACCAAGGATAGCCTTAGTTCTGTTCTGACACCACTGTCACCAAGCTATAAAAGCGCCCACCAACAAAAGAAACCGCGGCCTCGCGTCAATCGACGAGGCCGCGGCTCCCTCACGCGTCAACGCTCAGGCCAGGCGGTACGTCCAGCCGTAGGGATCCTCGGCGCGACCCCACTGGATATCGGTGAGACGCTTGTGGATCTCGCGGGTCTTGTCTCCCACCGCGATCTCGACGTCGAAGTCGTCACCAGCCAGGCGAGTGATCGGGGTGACCACGGCAGCCGTGCCGCAGGCGAAAACCTCGGCGACGGCTCCCGAGCGGATACCGTCCACGACCTCGGACAGGGCGATCTTCTCCTCGTGCACCTCCACGCCTTCGTCGCGCATCATGCGCAGGATCGCGCTGCGCGTGCCGCCCTCGAGGATGACGCCGGTGAGCGAGGGTGTACGGATCGTGCCGTCCGCCATGACGACGAACATGTTCATGCCGCCCAGCTCCTCGAGGTACTTGCCCTCGTAGGTGTCCAGGAAGCAAACCTGGGAGAAGCCCTTGGCCTCGGCCTGGATCTGGGGCAGCAGGGAGGCCGCATAGTTGCCGCCCGCCTTGGCGCTGCCGGTGCCGCCGGGGCCGGCGCGGTGGTACTCGCGCTCCACCCAGATAGCCACGCCCGACAACCCGCCCTTGAAATAGGGACCCGAGGGAGAGCCGATGACGTAGTAGTCGACGACGCCCGCGGGGTGCACACCCACGAACTCCTCGGAGGCGAACATGAAGGGGCGCAGATAGAGCGAGGAGCCGTCGACGTCAGGAACCCACTTCACGTCGGCGCGCACGTAGTCCACCAGGGAGGCCACGAAGTCCTCGCGGCTCAGCTCGGGCAGCGCCAGGCGGCGAGCCGAGTGATTCAGGCGCGCGGCGTTGTAGCCGGGACGGAAGGTCCACACGGAGCCGTCCGCACGCTTGTAGGCCTTGATGCCCTCGAACACGGACTGGCAGTAGTGGAAGACGGAGGCGCCGGGGGTCAGCTCGAGCGGGCCGTAGGGGATGACGCCGCGGTCATCCCAGCCGCCGTCGCGAGTCCAGCGCATGTGAGCCATGTGATCCGTGAACTTCTTGCCGAAGGCCAGGGTCGACATAGTCTCGTTGTACTCTTCGGGCGTCGCCGGATGCGGGTTGTGGGTCAGGGGGAAACGACCGGCCAGCTCGTCGGCGGCGGGAAGTACCTGGTCGCCGGCAGCCTCAAGTTCCGTGGGGGTGTGCTGCGTCGATGCCATGAGGTCTCCTGTCGTGGATTTTCACAAAGATGAGGCCAGAATATGCCCGCAGTCCACACTGTGGCCGATTGATTTCGGCATGTGACCCACTCCCCCACACCCTGTGGACGTTCTCACCCCGAAAAGACTCACTCGTAGTGTGTCCACATGCGCAAGACGCGGACGGTGTGTTCCTCTTCGAAGACCTCGTAGACAAGCCTGTGCGCAATGTTGATCCTGCGGGAATACATGCCTGCGAGGTCACCCACGAGGCGCTCGTAGCGGGGAGGCGTCGCAAACGGATCCTCTTTCAAGAGCTCAATGAGAGCCTGCGCTTTCGTCCTGAGTCCACTAGCAGAGAGCTTCTTCGCATCCTTCGCGGCCTGCTTGAAGAAGACGACCCGCCACATCGCTACCACTCCACATCATCGAGCGCATCGTCGAGATCTTCGCGAGCGGCTTCCTTCAGACTGTCCGCCATCCCGGGAATCCCCTGCAGATACAAGGTTTCCTGGATGGCGGACCAGTCGGCCTCGCCGATGAGAACTGCGTTTCCTCGACGGCCGGTGATCGTGATGGGTGTCGACTCCTCGTTCACGGCGTCGATGAGCCGATACAGGTCCGAGCGGGCGGCAGTAGCACTCACAGCAGTCATGATCTTTCCTTTCCAACTCCATCATAACGTACGCTTTTACGTACGTATAGGCCCGTACGCACGATTACTGCCGAAAGGATACGATCGACGCATGACGACTCTGCCAGACGCCCTTGCCTTAGCCCTGCCCTCCCGCGAGCGCCGCTCCCCCGGCCTGGAGCTGGATGACGGGCGCTGGATGGCGGCCGCAAAGTCGGGCCTGTACGTATTCGGCACCGAGGCCTCGTCCGGGGATGGGGATCCTTCCCCCGAGGTGTTCCCCTGGTACGACGTGGCGCGTGCGCGCTGGGAGGCCGAGGGCTCGCTTTTCGCCCTGGAGTGGGTGGATCCGGCCCGCCCTGCGCTGGCGGGGCGCGGGAAGGGCGACCCGAAGGACTTCATGCGTCATACGAGCGAGTTCGTGAACCGCTCGATCGTCCTGCACTCCCAGGTGGAGGTGGGCAACGGGACGACGGTGACGGCGTGGGTGCGCCGCGGCGAGGACGGGCTTTTCTCCGTGCTGACGGCCGACGGGCCGCTGGATGCCGACGGGCAGCGCGAGGCGGATGCCCTGGAAGCCCGCGTGCGCGACGCAGTCGGTCTCGACTGATCGACGAGGCCGGGGCTCCCCATCGGGGCACACTCCCCTCGCGTGCATCCGCAGTCCCCCTCACCCGCGCTCACTCGCGCGCATCCTCAGACGACAGCGGGACCCATCCGACCAGGATGGGTCCCGCTTCCATATCCAGGCGGACGCCCGGAATCAGTGGATGACGTCGACGCGCTCGAAGGGGTCGAGGGAGAAGCCCTGCTCGAGGATCGCGCGGCTCCACTCGCGTGCGCTGAAGAGCGAGTGGTCGCGGTAGTTGCCGCACGAGTAGGCATCGGTGCCGGGCACGTCCTCCCAGGTGACGTCCTCGGCGATCGCGTGCAGGGAGGAGGCCAGTGCCTCGGTCACCTCGCGCACCGACGGGGTGCCCCACATGATGAGGTGGAAGCCGGTGCGGCAGCCGAACGGCGAGCAGTCGATGACGCCGTCGATGCGGTCGCGCAGCAGGGAGGCCAGCAGGTGCTCAATCGTGTGCAGGCCCGAGGTCGGGATCTCCCCGGCGTTGGGCTGGAGGAGGCGCACGTCGAAGTTCGAAATCTGGTCGCCCTTGGGGCCGGACTCCACGTTGATGAGGCGCACGTAGGGCGCCTTGACGGCGGTGTGGTCCAGGGTAAAGCTCTCAACTTCGGCCATCGGTTAGTCCCTTTCGGTGTAGTTTTGCCGGCGTTGCTCCAGGCGCATGAGCTCCCGGAACGTCTCGGAGTAGTTGGGGTCTTCCTCGTTCATGCGCGACAGGGCCGCGCGGGCCTCGCCGAGCTTGCGGGTCAGGTCCATGCGCACCATTGCGGCCACCACGCCGCGGCAGTACGAGCGCACGTCGGCCTCGCCCGCGACGGGCAGGGGCGCGACAGCCAGCTGGGTGACGGCGGGGCCGATGATCTCACCGGCGGTCTCGAGGACCACCTGGACGAAGTGGCGCGAGGCCGCCAGCGTCGCGTTCTCGCCCGGGCCGAAGTGGGCCTCGGCCTGGCGCATCATCTGTGTAAAGGCGTCGAGGCCGCCGACCGCACGGATCGCATCGTGGACGGCACGGTGCGTGGGCACAGTGAAGGACTGGCCGTCAAGCTCCTCGAAGCCGGAACCTACGGCGAACAGCGGGTGCTGCAGGACTGCCTCAAGCGCCTGACGTTCGACGCGGCTCACCGGGTCCTCGGGGCCTCGGCGCTCGCGCATGGGGGCGGGACGGCCGGCACCCGCCATCTCGATTTCTCCCGGGCGGGCCTCGTGCGAGACGACCTCGACGCGTCCGGCCGCGCGGATCGCCTGTTCGACCGTGCGCATGTCCATGCCGAGCCACCCGGCCAGCTGGCGCGTGTACTCGCCGCGCAGCGCGCGGTCCTTGATGTGCGCGACGATACCGGCGGAGGCGCGCAGGCCCTGCACGCGCCCCTCGGCGCTGCGCAGGTCCATCTGGGACAGGACCGAGCGGATCGCGAACTCAAAGAGCGGGATGCGCGAGTTCACCAGGTCGACGATCGCCTGATCGCCCTGGGACAGCCGCAGCTCGCAGGGGTCCTGCCCACCCGGCGCGACCGCCACGAAGGTCTGCGCCGCGAAGTTCTGATCCTCGCCGTAGGCCCGCAGCGCGGCCTTCTGCCCGGCGCTGTCACCGTCGAACGTAAAGATGACCTCGGAGCCGTGCGCGCGCCCCGACGACAGGAGAACACCGGCAGCCGGATCCGCGTGGTCGCCCAGCAGGCGGCGAATGATCTTGACGTGCTCGGAGCCAAAGGCAGTGCCGCACGTGGCCACGGCGTTCGTGACGCCCGCGACGTGCGCGGCCATCACGTCCGTGTATCCCTCGACGATGACGACCTTGTGCTCCGTCGCGATCGTCTTCTTCGCCAGATCCAGGCCGTACAGGAGCTGCGACTTCTTATAGATCGGGGTCTCGGGGGTGTTGAGGTACTTGGGCGATTCCTTGTCGCTGTCGTCCAGGCGACGGGCACCAAAGCCCACCGTCGCGCCCGTGATATCGCGGATCGGCCACACGAGGCGCCCGCGGAAACGGTCGTACACGCCGCGGCTGCCCTGCGAGCCCAGGCCCGAAATCTGGATTTCCTGGTCCGTGAAACCCTTCGAACGCAGGTGGCGCGTCAGGGAATCCCACGAGGCCGGGGCGTAGCCGACCCCGAAATGCGCGCACATCGCCTGGGTAAAGCCACGCTCGGCCAGGAACGTGCGGCCCTTATGCGCCTCGGGGGAGGCGAGCTGGCGCTGGTAGAACTCTTCGGCGACGCGGTGTGCGTCCAGGAGGCGCTGGCGCTTGCCCGGCTCCTCGGTGCGCACACGCGCCCCGCCCTCTTCGTAATGGAGGGTGATCCCGGCCTTCGCAGCCAGCATTTCCACGGCCTCGGTGAACGGCAGGTGGTCCATCTTTTGCACGAAGGAGATGACGTCGCCGCTCTCACCGCACCCAAAGCAGTGGAACATGCCCAGGTGGGGGCGCACGTTAAAGGAAGGCGTGCGCTCGTCGTGGAATGGGCACAGGCCCTTCAGGGAGCCGATGCCCGCGGGTCGCAGCGCTACGTGCTCGCCGATGATCTCGTCGATCTTCACTGCGTTACGTACCGCTTCGATGTCGTCCTTGCGAATCAGACCCGCCATGTCCCTCAGTCTACCGATGCCCGCCCACGTCTGCGTCCGATCACGCTCACAGCTGCGAGGACAGCATTCCGCACCAGCGGGCGTGCCACGCGGAGGCCGACACGTCGGTGAGCGAGGCAACCTGGTCGATGACCGCGCGCAGGCGCACGCCGTCGTCGGAGGCGGCCCGCCACTGCGCGGCGAACACGGGTTCCAGGGCCTCGGCCCCGGCCTCGTACAGAGCATCGACGAGGTCGGCGAGGAGCGTGCGCTGCTGGTAGTACACCGGCTCGGTCTCGCGCGGGCTCATGACGTAGTGGACGGCCATGCCCTTGAGGATCTGGATCTCGGCGCGCACCTGGCGCGGCACCACGAGGTCCGCGCGGTAGCGGCCCAGCGGCTCGTCCCCGAAGGTCTCGCGCGTGGCGGCCACGGTCGCCGAACAGAAGCGGCCGATCAGCTCGCTCGTCGCGTCCTTCAGGTGCGCGAGGGAAGCGTAGGAGCCGTCGAAGGAGCGCAGCCACACGGGCATGGACACGATCCGCTCGAGGGCCTCTTCCAGGTCCGAGCGCGCGACCGACGCCCCGTACCAGTCCAGGGTCGAGGCCACGACCGCCGAGCAGTGCACGTCGTCGAAGAGATCGGCGGGATCCAGCTTGCGGGTCGCGACAGCGTCCTCCACGTCGTGCACCGAGTAGGCGATATCGTCCGACAGGTCCATGATCTGGGCCTCCAGGCACCGCCGCCCCGCAGGCGCGCCCTGACGCATCCACGCGAACACGGGCGCATCGTCGGGGTACACGGAGTACTTGCGGGTCGACTTGGCCAGGTCCGGGCCACCGGCCTTGACCCACGGGTACTTGCAGATCGCGTCCAGGGTCGCCCGCGTCAGGTTCAGGCCTGCGGGAACGCCGCCCGTGCCGATGACCTTGGGCTCTAGGCGCGTGACGACGCGCAGGGTCTGGGCGTTGCCCTCGAACCCGCCGATCGAGGCGGCCGCCGCGTCCAGCGCGCGCTCGCCGTTATGCCCGAAAGGCGGATGCCCGAGGTCATGGGACAGACACGCCGCATCCACGACATCCGGGTCCGCCCCCAGTTCCTTGCCGAGCTCACGCCCCACCTGCGCAACCTCGAGGGAGTGCGTGAGGCGGGTGCGCACAAAGTCATCCGAAATCGGGCCCAGCACCTGCGTCTTTTCGCCGAGGCGACGCAGAGCCGACGAGTGGAGAATGCGCGCGCGGTCGCGTTCGAACTCGGTACGTTCGGAAGACTTGTGGTCCTCGGGCACCCAACGCTCAGAATCGGCGGACACGTACGGGCGACGCGCGTCGCCACCATCAACACCGGGGATTGCCAGGGAAAACTCATTCACGGGGCCATTTTACTAGGGAAACGCCTGCGCAGAACGGGCCCAGGCCTCGTGACCGTCAAAGCGGCACACATTACCAACAAAATACTGTGAGATAGACCGTCGCCTCTGTCACTACCTGTTCAAACATGCTAATTGTCAAGTGTCGCATTCAGCGTCGAATCCCCATCCATGGAAGGAGTCCCCCGTGTCCAACACGGCACAGGAAATCCTCGATGCAGTCGGTGGTCCCGGCAACATCACCCACTTCACCCACTGCGCGACGCGTCTGCGCTTCGAACTCAACGACGCGTCGATCGTCGACAAGGACCGAGTCGAGGCCATTGACGGCGTCCTCGGTGCCGTCCCCCAGTCGGGCGACCGCTACCAGATCGTCATCGGCGGTGCCGTCCAGTCCGTCTTCAACGAGATCAACAACCTGCCGTCGATGAAGTCGGGTGCCGCCGCCTCGAACGACGACGTCAAGGCCGCCGCCCGCGCGAAGGCGCGCGGCAAGAACGCCATCGTCGACGCGTTCTTCGAGTACCTGTCGGACTCGTTCCGCCCGCTGCTGCCCGTTCTGCTTGGCGCATCTCTGATCCTGGCGCTCCTCGCGGTGCTCGACGCCCTGCACATCGTCGACACGCGCGCCGAGACCATCCCCGCGTGGCTGGGCTACGTGAACTCCATGTGGCGCGCGGTCTTCTACTTCCTGCCCGCGATGGTCGCCTACAACGCCTCCAAGAAGCTGGACATCGACCCGTGGGTCGGCACGGCCGTCATCCTGTCGCTGCTCACCCCTAACTTCATCGGCCTGAGCAACACCTCTTCGTTCAGCGAGACGACGTGCACGACGACATCCCTCGGATCCGAGCAGTGCGTCACCCAGATCGGTTCCCTGCCCCTGCAGCTGTCTGACTACGGTGGCCAGGTCTTC
This sequence comes from Actinomycetota bacterium, assembly GCA_019425105.1. Lineage (GTDB taxonomy): Bacteria > Actinomycetota > Actinomycetes > Actinomycetales > Actinomycetaceae > Pauljensenia. The sequence goes on along the minus strand of JAHYYD010000089.1, from coordinate 200 downwards.
GTGCCGCTGCTGATGGTGCCGATTCTCGCGCTGGTCTACAAGGGCCTGAAGAAGATTGTCCCCGCGAACGTCCAGATGGTGTTCGTCCCCTTCATTTCCTTCATGATCATCATGCCGCTGACCGCCTTCCTGATTGGCCCCCTGTCGATCTGGATCGGTAACGGCCTGGGTGGCGGCCTCGCCTGGCTCAACGGCCACGC
>JAHYYD010000088.1 GCA_019425105.1 Actinomycetota bacterium | reverse complement strand
GTCTGCTTGCGGCCCGCCGCGCGCACGAACTGCTCGGCGAGGATCTGGCTCATGAACTGGCCCGACGTCACCCAGCCGTAAACGAGCGCGACGATGGCCAGCCACCACGACTCGGGGCGGTAGACCATGACCGCAGCGGCGGTGCAGAAGTGGATCGCCGGGGAACGGAACGCGTCGGCGACGTGATCCACCCACTCCCCCGTCTTCGATGACGCGCCCGTCACGCGCGAGACCTGGCCGTCCGCAGAATCGAACATGAAGCCGACCGCGAGGGCCGTGCCCACGATGAGGCCCGTCCACCACGCGGGTTCAAGCGCGACGAGGACGATGAGGCCCAGCGTCGAGAAGCACACGGAAATGAAGCTGACGAAGTTCGGGGTCCAGCCGAAAGCCGCGCACGCCGCGGCCACGACGCGCGCAGCGCCGCGGTTCACCCAACGCATGTACGCGGGGACGCCCGCGCCCGGCTTCTGCGCGGCGGCGAGCGCGCTACGGTACGCACTAAATCGAGTCCCCCAGGAGGAACCCGGCTCAAGCACGACGGGCAGACTCACTGCTGCTCTCCTTCCGGTGCCTTGTCCGCATCCTGCAACGGGGCCTCGTCAGAGAAGTCCTCGGGCGCGATGAAGCGGCGCAGCTTCGTCGACGACGTCGACGGCGTGTACGGCAGGTAGACGACGCGTGCGCCCACCTCGGCCATTTCAGCCTCAAGCTGAGCGCCCTTCGGCGTGTCCTTCCAGTCGTCACCCTTGAAGAGGACATCGAAAGGCTGGAGGCGCCAGGCGAGGCGCTTGTCCTGGTCCAAGTCAACGACAACCGCATCCACGAAACGCAGCGACGACACGAGGTCGCAACGCTCCTTGAGCGGGATGACGGGGGCGCGCCCCTTCATACGGATGAGGGCCTCATCCGAGGTCACGCCGACGACGAGGCGATCGCAGCGCTCACGCGCGGCGCGCAGGATGTTGAGGTGTCCCTGATGGAACATGTCAAAACCCCCGGGCACGTAGCCGGTGATGGGGGTGCGATGCTGAGTCGTTTCGTCCACGTAATAAGTGTGCCATTTATCAGGCGGTCAACGCGACGCTTACCCACTAAATGACCGAAAGATCACGTCTCAGCGTTGCCCACCAAGTGACAAGACAGCCCCTCTGAGCCCGATTTGTCGCACAAATATGACCAGATGGCCGCATGTTGTCTTGTTACAGGGTGCGACACGCCAGCGAGGTGCCACACTCCCCACGCGCAGGTCGGGCGGTCAGGCTCAGCCCGCGCACAGACCGCGCCCCTGCCTCGTTCCTGCGTGCACGAGAGGGACTCAGCGGGAGAAGACGACCGTTCGGTTGCCGTTCATGAGGACGCGGCGCTCCGCGTGGAAGCGAACGGCCTGCGCGAGGACGCGGCGCTCCACGTCCTGGCCGAGCGCCACCATGTCCGGCGTCGAATCGGCGTGAGAGACGCGGGTGACGTCCTGCTCGATGATCGGCCCCTCGTCCAGGTCGGCGGTCACGTAGTGGGCGGTCGCGCCGATCAGCTTGACGCCGCGATCGTGGGCCTGCGCGTAAGGGCGCGCACCCTTGAAGGACGGCAGGAACGAGTGGTGGATGTTGATGACGCGGCCCTGCATGGCGCGGCAGACCTCGTCGGAGAGGATCTGCATGTAGCGGGCCAGGACGACGAGCTCAACCTTTTCGGAGGCGATGAGGTCGAGGAGCTGGCGCTCCGCCTGGGCCTTCGTGTCCTTCGTGACGGGAATGTTCAGGAAGGGGACGCCGTAGAACTGGGCGACGGGTGCCAGGTCCGGGTGATTGCCAACGACCGCGATGACGTCGATGGGCAGGCCCTGGGTTTGCTGGCGGTACAGGAGGTCGGTGAGGCAGTGCCCCTCGCGGGAGACCATGATGATCGTGCGCAGCTTACGGCCCAGGTCGTCGACGCGGTAGGTGGCATTAAATTCTTCGGCGACGGCGGCCAGACCCTCGTCGATGGGCGCGCGGCCCCGCGGCGAGTCGACCTCGACGCGCATAAAGAAGGTGCCCGTGTCGGGATCGCCGAACTGCTGGGACTGGATGACATTGCCGCCGGACTCACCGATCACGCCGGTCACGGCATGCACGATGCCGGGGCGGTCCGGGCAGGACAGGGTCACAACAAGCTGCGCGTTTTCAGTCATGCGTCCCAGTCTAACGAGGTTCATACCCACGAACGAGGCCGGGGCAGGGTTTGCGGGGGAGGCCACGGGGTTGAGGGGTGTTGTTGAGTTGTTGCGGGCGGGGTTGCCGCTTGGTCGGGTGCCGCCACGGTTTCACGCGCGTTTCACGAGCCGCCAGGGCCAGCACGCCTCCCTGTACCTGCGCCTATGCCTGTTGCGGTGCCAGCGCCAGCGCCAGCGGCCCAGTTTCACGTGCGTTTCACGAATGAAACATCCGCATTCTCAGCCAAATACCTGTGGCCACAAGCCCGAGCCAGCCCCAAACTTGGCCAACCGGCACAACCGCAGGCACGTCAACCCACTAGGTGGCAGCCTTAACCCTCCAGGTGGCACCCTTAACCCCTCAATGCGCACGTTAACCCCTTAGGTGGCGGCCTCGGCGCGCCGCCAGCACTGCCACCAAGCGGGTTAACTCTCCAGTTAATGGGCCCGCGGCACCACCCATCGGACCCAGCTGCCACACTCCACGCAGTGGAAATGCGGGCCACAGGACCCGAGCGAATATTCGCTTGACACCAAAGCTAGTTTGACCGCCTGCGTACGACCGTTCCCCTTGGACAGGCTGCTACGATGCGAAGCAGTGAACCAAAGCAAAGGAGCCAGCATGGTCCCCGCCGACGATGAGCGCGCGAGCGCCAACGACCCAGAGGACAACACCTCGACACGAGGGACCTTCTTCAAGAAACTGAAGTTCTGGAAGCGCGACAAAAAGGACGACAACGAACCTGCGCGCCTCAAAACCCTGCCAAAGCACCTGATGCATTGGACAACCCCGGTATGGATCGCAGGGGCCGGCTTCTTGATCGCTCTAGCATTCGCAGTGAATTGGCGCGGAACATTTCACTGGCCTTCAGCCGATGCCATGAAGCTCTGCGCCACAATCGCCGGCGCAGGCTTCGCATTTTCAGCCTGGCAGCAGAGAAGCCACGACAACGCGGTTAACGCAAAGCAAGCACAGGCAGCAATCGAACGCGACGACTATTGGAAGCGCCGCGAACAGATTTACCAGCTCCTCGGATCGAAGAATCCTGGCCTACGTCTCAGCGCAGTTGCGCTGCTAGCAGAACTGGCAGATTCAGCAGCCCATAGCGCCCTTCTGAACGACACCGAAAAACAGCAGCTACAGCGCCACATCATCGACACACTCTGCCTCCAGGTTCGCCACGAAGGCCTGACCCTAAGCTCCGAGGGAACAGAAGGAGAACACGAATCAATCCAAAAGCAAATATTTGACACAATCCTCAAAAGGATCAACTCTCGCCAGAGTGACCGACAGTATGCAGACTGGACACGGGAACCAATCATGATAACTGATTGTAGAATCCTGCCGCCGATAGCAATTACAAATCTCTCCACAAACGCAACGTTGGATTTCAGCAATTCAGATTTTCAACAATCAGTCACCATTCAGAACTCAATCATAGATTCACTCACGTGGGACTCAGCAAAATTACACAACAACATAACAATTGGCGGCGAGCATAAAAAATGCAAGATTGGGACAAACTCTATACCACAGTGCAAAGGTAAGGTATTCGTCAGTTACACAACGATCCGATCCAACCCCAGCGAACTTATCATCTACACCCCTTCAGCCCCTTACGGAAGATACACCTTCGATCACTGCACCTTTATGTCCGCCAGATGCAGATGCGACATCGACTGCCAATGCAGAGCACAGGCTACGGACGGAAACTGCAGATGCATGACTCAAAATTTGATCAATTGCACCTGCACATCACTTTGCATTCACAGCAAAGTGACGTTACACACTCCTGACGACGTTGAAAATCCACCCAGCAGGACAAGGAATTTTGCACTAACAAATTGCCAGATTTCAACACTTGACATATGGCTCAGCAACAACTTAGCTGAAATTTACATCGAAGAGAACATCATAACTGAACTCTGCATTATATTCTTCTGGCGATTTAAAGAAATAAAGGTACGTAACGAGCAGAACATCAAGGAACCAACATTATACATCCAATGGAACACCTTCTTCCCCCCAGCACATAATCAGCCCATTGACATCTATGACAACGACGGGCTATCGCACCCACACAGCATTTTCTTCTCAGGCAACGAGGTGATTAATCCCGCCAACTATGACGACAAGCGGCCGCTATTATTCTCCTTCAATGAAGACGAGCCACAGCCATACACATTTTCAGAGAAGATTTATCCAACCACACTCGAACCTTTGGTCGGCTCATGGCAAACTGGAGGCTACGTCGAGGACGAATATGATGACACTGAAGAATAGAAATGGCTAATACAATTGCCTCCTAACGATTTCACACCCATTCACATCCGAAACACTTGACCAACAATTTCGCAGGTAACTCCTCGATACCACAAAGTCGCGAGAACACAGAAACAGCAGAATTTCGATGTTCTGAGTTCAAATGTCGAAGCAACCTCAATCGAATTACGTGCGAAATTTTGAAGACTGCACCCGATGGGGAGCGCTACACCCGATCAGAGCGGGTGCAACGCCCACCAATGGGGCGCACGACCAGATCGGCTACAAGCGGAAGCACGGATACGAGTCAAGGACAGCTAGGCCCCCGCCAACAGGTCCGACACTACGCACCATTTCACTGACCCGCGGCCGCTCACATGGTCCTCACCGACGCTTAGTAGGCATCAGGCCGCAATGATGCTTGTCCCTCAGTGGTGTTACACCACTTAGCGGGGTATTACACCAGCTCGGAGCCAGTGTAATGCTCCCTAACCGGTGTAATGCTCCCTAACTGGTGCAGGGCTGCCCGGCACGGCTCAGCTGGAGTCTCGTTGGAGTAGCGATGGAGCAGGCGCCGCACATGGGCTTGTTACTCAGCGGCATTGCACTACTTAGCACAGCATTGCACTGGATAGTAAGCAGTGCAATGCCATGCTATCTAGCGCTTTGCTGCCGTATCTAGTGAATCGCTCCATGATGCGGGTCTGCCGCACGTCGCCGAAGCGCCACGGCCTCTCGGTTTCACGCGCGTTTCATGCACACGCCCCTTCGAGCGCAGCAGCCACCGGGAGCCGCAACTCCACACAACCCAGCAACACCCCGCACACATGCGGGCGCGCGCCCGGCCAATCAGCCGGGCGCGCGCCCTTCCCACCAACCGCCACGAGGGCGGTAGCCTCACTTGATGAAGCCGAGCGCCTTGACGGCGTCGTACTCTTCCTGCAGGGCCTTGATGTTGTGGTCGATTCCGGCGCGGGTCGCGTCGGAGATCTCGAGGCCGTCGACGACCTGCCACTCGCCACCATCGGAGGTGACGGGGAAGCCGAAGTTCAGGCCGGCGGGGACGCCGTAGTGCGTGCCGTCGGACATGACGCCGGCGGTGACCCACTCGCCCTCGGGGGTGCCGTGGATCCACGAGTACATGTGGTCGATCGCGGCGTTCGCAGCGGAGGCGGCCGAGGAGGCGCCGCGCGCCTCGATGATGGCCGCACCACGCTTGGCGACGGTGGGACGGTAGTAGCTGGACAGCCACTCTTCGTCCACGAGCTCGGTCGCGGGCTTGCCGGCAACCTTCGCGAAGGAGACGTCCGGGTACTGGTCGGCCGAGTGGTTACCCCACACGACGACGTCCTTGATGTCGGCGTTCGCGGCACCGGTCTTGTGGGCGAGCTGCGCGATCGCACGGTTGTGGTCGAGGCGCATCATCGCGGTGAAGCGCGAGGCCGGGACGTCCGGCGCAGCGTTCTGGGCGATGGTGGCGTTGGTGTTGGCGGGGTTGCCCACGACGAGGACGCGCACGTCATCGGCGGCACCGTCGTTGATGGCCTTGCCCTGGGGGCCGAAGATGCCCGCGTTGGCCTCGAGCAGGTCGGCGCGCTCCATGCCCTTGCGGCGCGGCATGGCGCCCACCAGGTATGCGACGTTGGTGCCCTGGAATGCACGGTTGACATCGTCGAAGATCTCAACGCCGGCCAGGGTCGGGAACGCACAGTCGTCGAGCTCCATCGCGGTGCCCTCGGCGGCCTTGACGGCCTGGGGGATCTCCAGCAGGTTCAGCTTGACGGGCACGTCCGGGCCAAACAGCTGGCCGGAAGCAATGCGGAACAGGAGGGCGTAGCCGATGTTGCCGGCTGCGCCAGTGACGGTGACGATACGAGGTTCTGCCATGATTGGCGCTCCTTTACAGTTCCTGTGGGCGTGTGCCCTTCAGTCGCGGTGTTCTCCGCGCTCTGCCCCTAGGATACGTCGTCGGTCACAGTTCGACCCGGGCACCCAGTCCCAAGACGAGACAGCCGAACAGTGATCTGCGACATACACGGCATGCTAGGCTCTCCCGCGCTCATGCCGCCCCGCCGTATAGTAGGGCGTATGTCCGACAGCAACCCCACTGCCCCCCTCGAGCCCGCTTCCTCCCGCGTCCCGGCCCCTGCCTCGTCCCATATTGACGAGGCCGTGGCGCACTCCCACGAGCACGCGCACTTCGCGGGCGGCGGGCATGGCGGCCACGGCCACGATCACTCCCACGCGGGGGCCTCGGCCAAGCGCTTGGGGTGGGCGCTCGCGGTGACAGGGGCCGTCGTCATCGCGGAGTTGCTCGGCGCCTTCTGGTCGGGGTCCTTGTCGCTGGCGGCGGACGCGGGACACATGGTTGTCGACGCGTCCGGCTTGGTCGTCGCCCTCATCGCGGCTCGCCTGACGCGCCTTCCGCGCGACGAGAAGCACACGTGGGGGTGGGCGCGCTCCGAGGTCCTGGCCGCCGCGCTGCAAGCCGGCATGCTCCTCATTATCAGCGTGATGGTCGCGTGGGAGGCAGCCTGGCGCCTCGTCTCTCCCCCGCCCGTCGAGGCCGGCCCGATGCTTCTCGTCGGCGTCATCGGCCTGCTCGCGAACGTCGTCTCTCTGGCGATCCTGGCTGGCGGGCGCGACGCGAACCTGAACATGAAGGCAGCATTCCTGGAGGTCGCGAACGACGCGCTCGGCTCCCTGGCGGTGATCCTGGCGGCAGGCGCAGAGTGGGCATTCGGGTGGGCGCGCGCGGACGCGATCGCGTCGCTGCTCATCGCGGTCCTCATGGCTCCACGCGCGCTGTCCCTCCTGAAGCGCTCCCTCGCGATCCTCATGGAACAGACCCCCGCCAGCGTCGATGTCACCAAGCTGCGCGCGCACATGATGGGCGTCGACGGCGTGCTGGGCGTGCACGACCTGCACGTGGTGGCCGTCTCCTCCCACCTCGTGACTGTCACCGCGCACGTGACTGTCACGCACGAGGCCGACGGGCCTTCGCGCGACCGCATCATCCACGAACTCGGCGAATGCGCGTGCCACCACTTCCCCATTGCCCACTCCACGTTCCAGCTCGAATGCCCCGAGCACGCGAGCCACGAGCACATGGAGCACTAACCGCCACCTCGTCCCCACAAACAGCGAGGCGGAGGGAGCTACACGCTCCCACCACCTCCCCCAGATACACGTCGGGGGCCACGCCAGCCGGCGCGGCCCCCAAGCTCAGCTCAGATGAGACTACTTCGTGCGATTCGCGCGGTAGTACTCGATGAGAGCGCAGGTGGATATAGCCCTAACACCAACCAGCGATGCCACCCGAATCCACCACTCTAAGATCGCAATGACAGACCGAGCGAAAGTCAGTGAAGTACAGGCGTAAATCACTTGTCAGAGTCAACCAATGAGCTACGATAGTTAAGTATGATGCGCGATACACTCACACCTCACACACAAACCAACCTGAGTGCCCCCTCCCCCACAGTGCTCGACATCTACGTCGTCTGGCATCCGAAAGACAAATGCGGTCGAGATGTTTTCGATAGGCTGGTTAACCACTACCATTCGGAGCACTTCTCCGGCCTGGCGGGCAGCGCGATCGAGGTTTTCTCTCGCTCTCATCCCCGCATCACAGGCTGCGATGCACCTGCGCCGATCCCTACACGCTGCGGTACAGTCGACACAACAGCACACGATGAGCAGACCCACAACCAGGACTCAGCGAGTGACACTGCATCCCCCTTCACTGTCATTATCCCGGTCATCGGCCGCCACATGATCAAAGCATCAGAGGATAAACACAGTGCATGGCCCAGGTACTTGAAGAGTCTTCACACGTTGCGCGAGACTGCATCTTCAGCAGCCACCCCCAGTGTCCTTATCTTTCCGATCATCGGCAAACAGGGACTCGACATATCGATCCCTCCCATTAGCGCTCTTACAAGTAGACAAGGAGCTATCCTTCACGAAAACGCCCACGCCCCCGGAGAGCTCGTCCGTGATATTGGACAGGCGATCATACAAAATCTTCTCTGGAAGCAAGCAGGCATGGCTTCTTCATCGGTCAGCCCCCGACTTCGTGTTTTTATCTCGCATGCTCGGGCCGATATCCCGGAGACTGACCTAACCGGATCCAGCC
>JAHYYD010000087.1 GCA_019425105.1 Actinomycetota bacterium | reverse complement strand
CTATGAAGGAGTGAATGATGCTCGTTGTGACGACCCCGACCGTTGAGGGTGCGCCAGTCAAGCAGTACATCGGCATGGTGTCGGGCGAGACCATCGCCGGTGTGAACGTGTTCAAGGACTTCGGAGCGAGCCTGTCCAACATGTTCGGTGGCCGCGCCTCCCAGTACGAGGAAGAGATTGGTAATGCCGCCGCGACCGCCGTCAACGAGATGTGCGCACGCGCGCAGTCCATGGGTGCGAACGCGGTCGTCGGCGTCAAGGTCGACTACTTCACCGCCGGCACCGACAATGGCATGCTTGCCGCTATCGCGACGGGCACCGCCGTCATCCTCTGACGCTCGTCTGCGCGCTGCGTCGCTCGCGCGGAACAGCCCGCCAGGGTAGGCCCACGCAAGGCCTCCGTGGCGGGTTGTTGCTATGTCCAGCCGCCGCGGGCGGGATGGGCAGCGTCGTGACAGAAGCACGGGCCTCGGATGGTCAGTGATACAGCTTTCCGATACTCCGATACGCTCTATTTTGTACATGGGGTCAAACTTGCGGTAAGTCCTTGACGGTGGCCCGACAAGGTGGCTGGGACAGACCTTCATCATGTCGGCGCGGGACGCAACAAGGTAATGTGTGGTGCGACAAAAGGATGCGAAGGCCTATTTGTCGATGATGTGAGAAATTCGTGACAACTATCCTGCAATGGGCGATCAGGGCTTACTCTAAAAGCAGGAGAGCTGCGCCTATGCGCTCCCCATTGAACCAGCTGTTAAGGAAGTGAGTTGCAGATGTGTCATCGGCGTTTGTCGGCGCTGGCGTTAGTCGCCACTGGTGCCCTCGCTATCACGGCCATGAGCGTGGCGCCCTCGTTTGCGGCCGATACGGACAGTACCGAGGCTGCGGCGCCCGGTGCGACCGCGGCGGATGGGACGTCCACCGTCATCGTCCAGCTTGCGCCGGGCGTTGTTGGCGACGACCGAGCCGGCGCGTACAGGGACGTCAAGCAGCGTATCGCGCGCTCCGTCAGCCAGGTATCCCCGGGGAGCACCATCGGGGATGTGCGCGATTACCACCACGCCCTGGACGGTTTTGCGATCTCCGCTCCCGCGTCTGCACTCGGGGCCATCAAGAGTGTGCAGGGGGTCAAGGACGCGTTCGTCGACGGGGAGCGTGAGCCGGTCTTCTATCCCGAAATGTGGGGGGACGGCGGCGTGGCAGTTGCCGATCCGGCGAAGGAAACTCGCTCCGATCAGGTAGCTGGTCGGGGACGCGGGCGCGTCATCGAAGTTATTGACGCGAGTTTCGATACCTCGCACGAGGCCTTCGCCGGGACGATGGACACCGCCGCGCTGCGCCTCCCGCAGGCCGAGATGGAGTCCCTCACGTCCCAGCTGGATGCGGGTCAAGGCGGCGCATGGGTCAGTGACAAGATTCCTTTCGTCTACGACTATGCGGACCGTGACACGAACACATCCATCGGCTATGGCTATGGTCCGCAAGACTATACGGTGCACGCTCACGGCACTCGCATGGCGGCGCTCGCGGCAGCCAACGGAGCGACCTATCAGGGGAGTGCGCCCGATGCGCAGCTCATCCTCGCCAAGGTCCTCTCTAATAGCACTTGGACCGTGCGTGACAGTGACCTGTTGGCGGCCCTCGATGATGCGATGGTCTTGAAGCCCGACACGGTCTGCGTGTCCTTCATGGCGAATCGTGATCTCGACGGTGAAGCGTCGGCACTGTACGACGACGTCTTTGCCCGGCTGTCCGACGCGGGTATCACGGTTGACGCGCCAGCGGGAGAGGACGGGCGAGCCGAGTGGCGCACGGGCGTGCGTGACCTGGGTGCAATCGGTGCACCCGCCTCCTACTCCTCTGTACTCGCCGTGGCTGCCGTCGGCGGCTCCACGCTGCAGGGGACAGACGGCCTCGCGCCGTGGAGTTCCTCCTCGTGGGGCCCAGGCCCTGACATGAGGCTCAAGCCGGAGATCGCCGCGCCGGGTGGCAACGTCAACGCTGCCATCCCCGGCAATGGCTATCAACGGATGCCGGGCACCGGCGAGGCGTCGGCTCAAGTTGCCGGTGTCGCCGCCCTCGTGCGTCAGCGCATGGCGACCGATCCGATGTTCGCGGGGCTGAGCGACGAGGATAAGTCCGCGTTGGTTCCCAGCTTCCTGATGGGGACCGCCCATCCGATCGTCGATACCTCTGCGCCGGACGGTACCTTGTGGTCTCCGCGCTGGGTTGGCGCAGGAATGGTGGATGCGCAGGCAGCCACGACCTCGTCGGTGTACCCGAGCGTTGTGGGCGCCTCGGACTCGTTGCGACCGAAGGCTGAGCTGGGCGAGAGCACCAGCGGCTGGACCTTCCAGGTGCAGTTGACCAATCTGTCCGACACCGCCCACACATACACGCTGGGCGGACAGGCGCTGTCCGAAAACGTCAACGGTCTGCTCTATACGAAGCACTCGACGAACTGGGCTGGGAGGGGAATCGACCTGACCTTCTCTGCAGACACGCTCACCGTGCCGGCGTCATCGAGCGCGACCGTGACCGTCAGTGTGAACCCGACGCCGCAGTTCGCTTCGTTCGCATCTGAGAAGACGCCCAAGGGCACGTTCATTGACGGCGCGGTGACGTTGACGAGCGCGGATGGGCAACCCGATCTGACGGTCCCGTACCTCGGTTTCTACGGGTCGGCGGATGAGACCCCGATCTTCGACAGCCCCGTGTACGGCGAGGGAACGATCGGCACGTCCACGATGACTTTCCACGGGCTGACACTCGGGCAGCTCAACCCGTTTGACGTGGAAGAGGCCGCGGCGATTAGCACGAATGACCGTCATCTCTACATCATCTCGCGGTCGACGGAAGAAAACGCCCGGACGTACGCGACGCCGGCGACGGTCCTGCTGCGCGACGTCATGTCGTTGACGTACACCTACCGGAACGAGGCCGGCGACGTCGTGCGTTCATACACGTTGGGGGGAGCGCCGAAGAGTCGGACTGTCTTCAATGGACGCTACTCCGAGGTGAGCACTGCGGAAGCTACGTTCGGTAGTCAACCGCTCTTCGACGGGTATGACGAGCAAGGCCATGCGCTGGCCGACGGACGCTATACGCTCACGATCGAAGGCACGACCGGCGGTGCCTCGCCTCGTACCGAGCGCCTCACCCATGTGGTGACGGTGGATACGGCACCGCCCGTTATCTCCAACGTGCAGATACTGGGCGAGGGAGATGAACGCAAGCTCTCCTTCGATGCCACCGATTCATCGCCTATAGCCGCGTACGGATTCTCGTGGAGCGCGGATGGCGAGCCTTTCATGCGCGAGAAGTTCTACGGTTCGGACGAACGCGGGGACGATGGTCGGCACTACGGCCACTTCGAGGTGCCGCTGTCTCAGATCGCCGAGCGTTCGGGCGGTGATCCCTCGACGGTGTACCTGCAGGTGTGGGACTGGCCGGTGAACAAGGGGACGGTGAAGGTGGATCTGAAGCCCGTTCCCATGACGTCGCTTGCGCTCTCGCAGACTGACGCGACGCTGTCCGTCGGGGAGAGCGTGACGCTGAGCGCCACCCACGAGCCCGCGGATGCGAGCGTGACCGATGTGGTGTGGTCCTCGTCGAACGAGGCCGTGGCCACGGTCAGTCAGGACGGCACCGTGACAGCGGTGGGTGCGGGGGATGCGACGGTGACCGTCTACGACCCGACGCAGCCCTCGCTCGTTTCGGCGAGCGCCACGATCCACGTCAGTGCCCCGGCCCCTGCGCACAAGGCGGGCACCTGGAAACGCAATGGTCGAGGCTGGTGGTACCGATACGACGACGGTTCCTACCCCTCGGGAGAGTCAGTCGTCATCGACGGGAATGTGTACCGTTTCGATGCGTCGGGCTACATGCGTACCGGTTGGGTGCTCGACGGCGGGCAGTGGTATTACCACGCCGCCTCCGGGGCGCAGGCCAGCGGCTGGCTGCTCTCCGGTGTGCACTGGTATTACTTGAGCCCGCAAAGCGGCGTCATGGCCACTGGGTGGGTGAAAGTTGGTGCCACCTGGTACTACCTGTCGCCCGCCAACGGCGCGATGGCGACGGGATGGCTCAAGGATGGCGGACACTGGTACTACCTGAATCGCCCCTCCGGTGCGATGGCAACGGGCTGGCTGCGCATCTGGGGTACCTGGTACCACTTCGCTGATAATGGTCAGCTGATCGCTTAGTCAGCGACTGAGATGGCTGATCCTGCCCCGCGCCCCCGGACACTGTGTCCGGGGGCGCGGGGCAATATCCGTGAAAATAACCAAAAGGCTTACGGAGGAATCTTTGATGTCCTATTGTGAGAGGGTGGCCGCGTAGTCGCGGCTCACACCTATCCTTGACCCACGTGTAGCACAAGGGGAGACAACGATGTCCCAACGAACATTGAAGGCGCTGGCGCTCGCCGCGGCCGGTGCTCTAGCTTTCACCATTGTCGGTGTCCCAGCAGCCAATGGTGCCGCTACTGAAGACATCGATCCGGTCGGTTACCGCTCAGCGGAATGCAAGATCTCACGCGATCCGGCCCCCTATCCGTTTTGGCAACTACAGCCACACAGCACGGCTCTGGCCCCGGGGCAGAGCATCGCCGTCGAGCCTGTCGATTTTGAGAATTCGCATCCGGATTCCGCACCTGTCACCTGGAAGTCCTCGGACGAGTCCGTCGCGACCGTGGATGCGAACGGTGTCGTTACCGCCCTTACCCCGGGCGATGCGCAGGTGAGCGCGACCTATGGGGACATGGAAGTTATAACGGATACTGTTCGAATCCAGGTTCGTTCCGTATCCGAGGAGACTGGGATCGAGCTGCCGGAATCCGCGTTGACGGTCGCAGGTGGACGGCAACTGCTCGTCAACGCGCTTTTAGCCCCTTCACTTCAAGGGAGTCAGGTGTCTTGGGCACTTGACTCTTCCTCGGTGGGGACGCTGACTACCGATTCGGATCGGCCGACCGCCACGGTGCATGCCACGCGTGGGCCAGCGAGTGCGACGCTGACGGCTACCGTGACGACTCCAGCGGGTGAGGTCAAAGTCGCCTCGGCCGTGGTTGACGTGCGTCCCCCTTCGACAGATGACTATGTGATTTCGGACGGCGTCCTCACTAAGTACACGGGTGAGGCGACGGATATTGCGATCCCTGATGGGGTGACCGTGATCGGCGAAGAGGCCTTCGAGAGAACGTACGTTGAACATGTCTGGGTTCCCGCTAGCGTTCAGGAGTTGAAATACAGTGCATTCAGCGGTTCCAGACTGAGGACGATCACGTTCCAGGATGACGATCAACATCCGTCCCAGCTGAAGCGCATCGAGGGCATAGCGTTCGATTATACGAGGGTTGAGGCCCTCGTTCTGCCGCGCTCGGTCGAGCAGCTTGAAGAGGGCGCGTTTAGCGGCATGGGGTTGCTGAAGTCCCTTCATGTTGGGCCCAAAGTTGAAATGGGTTCGCTGAGTGCTGATCCTTTAGCATTCAGGTGCCTGTCCCACGTGGAGGTGGATGCGGATAATCCGAACTACGAGACTGTCAACGGTGTCCTCTACACGAAGGACCACACGCACTTAGTTCTTTTCCCGAGACGCATGGATATCGGTGGCTCCTATGCGGTTGTGGAGGGAACCCAGGTAATAGACGATTACGCCCTTTTGGACACGAATCTCTCCTCTATCACTCTGCCTTCCACACTGCTTTCCATCGGTAAGCGGGGCATGGCAGGAAACGCGTTTCTGACGAGCATCGATTTGCCCGATGGGTTGACAACCATTGAAGACGGAGCGTTTGCGGGCTGCACCAAGTTGAATAACATTGTCATTCCCGACTCTCTGCAGGTCGCCAACGGCTTTGGTGATCTGGAGATGGAAACCCTTGTGTTTGGGACGCAGATCAAGGAAATGAAGACATACGATTCGCCTGTGCGACAAACTCCTCACCTCGTCGTACGAGGCGGTGTCAATGGCTCGTTTATGCACACCGGGACTGCAGATGACAAGCGCGGAGAGAGCGCTTTCTTCGGTGAGGGAATGACGAGTATTTCCTATAGGGGTATCGCCCCGCGCTTCATCATCCTCCCGTCGACCCTTACGACTTTTTACCTCGGTGGCTACAACAACTGGGAATTCCCAGGAGATACGCACGTCTATGTGGCGGGAACCGAAGGATCTCACGCGTGGTCGGTTGCGAAGGCCGCAATGGTAGCTGGGGGCTACGACGTGTCGCAGTTGCACTCCTATTCTTCGGCATCACTGACGCTGTCTGGTTCAGGCGTTGCCGAGGCGGGGGCAAACTACACCATGAAGCCACCGTCGGGCGCGCCTGCGACCGTGACAGCTACCGTGGCGAGTGGAGTGCCGAGTGGGCGACAGGTGCGAGTCGTGCAGATCGGTGCAGACGGTCATGAGTCGGTCCTTCAGGATTGGAGCGACATGCCGCAGGATGATGGGGCGGACTCTGCCTCAATGGGCATCACGGTCACGCCTTCCAGTGAAGATATCCACCTGCGAGTCGACGCGCGCGATGCCTCGTACCTGGTGACTTCGACGAACCTGGCGATAATCGGTACTCCAGTTCCCACGCCCGACCCGACCCCTGCGCCTGAGCCGACTCCGGATCCGACGCCTGCGCCCACTCCGGATCCGACGCCTGCGCCTGAGCCCACTGTGGACCCGACTCCGGCGCCTGAGCCCACTGTGGACCCGACTCCGGCGCCCGACCCGACTGTGGACCCGGTTCCGACTCCTGCGCCTGAGCCGACTCCGGATCCGACGCCTGCGCCCACGCCTGCTCCGACTCCGGATCCGACGCCTGCGCCCACGCCGCAGGGTGGGGCGTGGATCAGTGATTCTATCGGTTGGTGGTATCGCTACGCGGATGGTTCGTACCCGGCTGGTGTGTCGGTGCGGATTGGCGACTCGGTCTATCGTTTTGACGCTCGCGGGTATATGCGTACCGGCTGGGTGAGTGAGGATGGTGCGTGGTTCTACCATCATGCGTCGGGTGCTCAGGCGAGTGGCTGGGTGAAGGATGGCTCGTCCTGGTATTACCTGGATCCGGCGACGGGTCGGATGGCCACGGGTTGGTTGCTCGATGGTTCGACGTGGTATTATCTGACGTCTAGTGGGGCGATGGTGACCGGCTGGGTCAAGGATGGTTCGACGTGGTATTACCTGATGCCTAGTGGGGCGATGGCCACGGGTTGGTTGCTCGATGGTTCGACGTGGTATTACCTGATGCCCAGTGGGGCGATGGCAACCGGCTGGGTCAAAGATGGCTCTACCTGGTACTACCTGAGGTCCAGTGGTGCGATGGCGACCGGTTGGCTGATGGATGGTGGTTCCTGGTATTACTTGAGCACTGATTCGGGAGCGATGTACACGGGTGGTCACTGGATTGGCTGGACGTGGTACGACTTCGCCGATTCGGGACGCCTCATGAGCTGACGCCTCACGCGAGAGGCTGAGTTAGGAAACCATGTGCCCGCGCCCCCGGAGAATCTCCGGGGGCGCGGGCCTTTTCTCACCCATACACCAAGCCATCTGGTCGATGGATGTCAGGGGAGTCTGCGCGAGGAAGAGTGAGATTGGAAAAGAGACTCGTTCATTGCCACTTCGACCATTAGGTCGATTCATCGACAAGGAGGACACGTGTATGCGGCTAATTGTTGGGTCCTGTCACCATAATCTGCGCGCTCGGTCGATTTGTCAGATGCGTTGGAAAGATGCTGTGAAACCCTAGATAAATTGGGCGCAATCATGCCCGTGCCCGATCCCTGAGTGCTCTCCGATCGTGTGGGTTGACGCAGGGTACCCCATGCAAAGAAGCGATACACTCACCGACACATGGTGAGAAGGTGAGTCTCAGGGGGTATCTGAAAACCCTTCGAAGGGATATGTTTGACATCGGGTATCGCGTTGCTAACACGGATCCCACCCTTACCAGCTGTCAATAGAAGGGGTTTCATATGTCCCATCGCAACTCAATTGTGCTGGCGTTTGCGCTCGCCGGCGCCCTGTCCCTGACCGGGGTAGGTGTCCCTGCCGCGCTCGCGGCCGACACGGGCGCATTCGGTCAGGTCAATGCTGCCGCCCCGCTGCGCGCCGATGCCGATGGGTTCACCATCGACGACGGCGTCCTCGTGTCGTACACGGGTAGCGCAACGCAGGTGCGCATCCCCGAGGGGGTGACCGAGATCAGCACGAACGCCTTCAGTGGTGCGCAGGTGACCAGCGTGTGGATCCCCGCGAGTGTTCGCGCAATCGACGACTCTGCTTTCGCCGGCCAGCCGCTCACCCAGGTCACCTTCCAGGACGATGACGCGCACCCCTCGCAGCTGGAGACGATCGGGGACCGCGCCTTTTCGTACACACCCCTGGAGAGCGTTTCCCTGCCTCGTTCTCTCAAGACGGCAGGCCTCGAGACCTTCAGCGACATGGCGAAGCTGCGCTCCGTCCACGTCGGCCCGAACGTCCAGGCCGACGGCCTGTTCGCAGCATTTGCACGCACCCCGCTCCTGGAGAGCATCGAGGTTGACGCGGCGAACCAGAACTACCAGAGCCTCGACGGTGTCCTGTACACGAAGGACCTGACGCACCTGGCGACATACCCGCAGGCGAAGAACTCGGGCGGCTCGTACACCG
>JAHYYD010000086.1 GCA_019425105.1 Actinomycetota bacterium | reverse complement strand
GTCTTCGCCGACTCCGTGGCCGCCTCGGCCAGGCGCAGAGCCTCGATCGCATCGTCGATGGACGGCGTGGGCTTCGTGCCCGCTACGACGGCATCGATGAAGGCGGTCAGCTCAAGGCGGTAGGCATCCGCGTAGCGCTGCAAGAAGAAGTCAAGGTATGGCTCGGCCGCGTCCGTGACCTCGGCGTTGGACAGGCGCACGGTTGTGGCGCGGATATTGTCCACGTTGAGCGTACCTGTCGACCCCTGAACCTCCAGGCGCTGGTCGTAGCCTGCTGGGCACTGACGGTTGTTGACGATGGTGGCGACGACGCCGTCGGCGTTCTTCAGGGTGACCACGGCGGCGTCGAAATCGCCGGCCGCCTTGATCTCTTCGTTGAAGTTCTGGCCGAAAGCGTGCACCTCAACGATGTCGCCCAGGAAGAAGCGGGCCATGTCGAAGTCATGGATGGTCATGTCGCGGAAGATGCCGCCGGAAACCTTCACATACTCGGCCGGGGGAGCGGAGGGGTCGCGCGAGATGATGAGCAGGTTCTCCAGGTCGCCGATCTTGCCCTCCTCGAGCTGAGCGTGCGCCGCAGCGAAGGAAGGGTCGAAGCGGCGGTTGAAGCCGAACATGACGGGTACAGACACGGCACCCAGCTCGTCGCGGGCGGCCTCCACGTCCTTCATGTCCAGGGCGATGGGCTTCTCGCACAGCACGGCCTTGTCGGCCTTGGCGGCAGCGAGCAGGTGGGGGATGTGCAGCGGCGTCGGGGAGCCGATGACGACGGCGTCGACGCCCTCGTCGGTGAAGACGGAATCAACGTCGGTCGTGTGGCGGGCACCGTAGACCTCGGCCAGCTTGCGTGCGGCATCGCCGAAAGGATCGGCGACGAGAGCGAGGGTGGCGCCGGGGTGGGCGGCGATGGTCTTGGCATGAACGTGGCCGATGCGGCCGGCGCCGATGACGGCAATGTTGAGCATCTTTGCTTCTTTCTGGGCGGGGTGTGCTGGGGAGCAAAAAACCGTGACCGGTGGTGGCCCCACACGCATCGTGCGGAGCCACCGAGAGAGATCACGGGGCGGGCATAATGACGTCGCGCACCAGTGCGTCGAGGTCAGCGTCTGCCTGCAGGAAGCCGCGCAGAGTCCGCACGGTGGCACCGAAGGTATCGAACTCTTCCGGGGTCATGCCGTCGGGCTCGTAGGCACGGACGAACTCGGGGATCGAGAGCAGGGTCTTCATAATGTCCTCGCGCACGGGGATGTCCATGCGCTCTTCCACCGTGTAGTCCGAGTCGTTGATGAGCTTGGCCCACTCGAACGGCGGGGAGACGACCACGTCGCCACCGACGAACTCGGACCAGTGCATGACGTTACGGAACGCGGCGGAGAGCATGCGGGCGCGCAGGCCTCGCTTCTGGAATTCCTGGTAGGCGTGCTTGAAGGCGGCAATGCCGCACCACTCGAGGTGACCCGGATCGATGAACAGGCGATCGCGCTTGGCGACCTCCTTGATCCAGTCGTCAAGGCGGCCCACCATGAGGGTGACGACCGGGCCCATCTGGGAGGTGTCCTTGCCCTCGGCCTCGCGGCGCTTGAGGCCGCGCTCAATGGCCTCGCCCGTGACGACGGCCTGGGCGACGGAGAAGGACACTGTCACGTTGACGGAGACGCCGCGGTAGGTGGCCTCTTCGATGGCTTCGATGCCCACCGACGTGGCGGGAATCTTCACGATAATGTTCTTGGCGAGGTTGTGGAACTCCTCGGCCTGGTCAGCGAGGGCCTTGGCGCTGCGGGCCAGGCGCGGATCCGTCTGCATGGATAGGCGACCGTTGCGGCCATTCTCGGCCTCGAAAATGGGCACGAGGAGCTTGGCGGCCTCGAGTGATAGCTCGCGCACGACCTGCCAGCCGATTTCAGACTCGGTAGCCTCGGGCATTTCCTTGGCGAGCTCGGCGATGCGGGGCAGCCACACGTCACGACGCTGGTTGATGCAGGTGTAGGCAATGGTTGGGTTGCAGGTGGCACCGACGCCACCGAAGGAAATGGACTGTGCCAGCTCGCTCGGGTCCGACGAATCGTTCCACAGGGCGGTGGGCGTGTTACGCGCGGCGTCCAGAAGGGGGCCGGGGGTGTACTCGATGGACATAGCGGGAAGCACTCCTTTGTGATCGCTCTCGACTTTCTTTGTCGGCAACAAGTCTACGGCGAGCACCTACGCCTGTCAACAATTTGTTAGGACAAAACGTCAATGCTTAATCACTGGGCAAAAAGGCTTGCCTCAAATGAATATCTGGATGCACGATAGATGTGATTGCCGCATTCCACGATGCGACCTGAAGGGTCGTATGTTGTGCGCTGGCTCGTCAGTAAAGCTGCGCCGCGGTGTTCAGACAGGAGCTTCGCTTCCTTCGTTGTCGCGCTGCGTGCGCCGATTATCTGACGTGCGGAGGCTAAGGTGACTCCGCGCTCGCGCATGAGGTCGTAGAGAGAGGCGGACTCGAGTTCTTGCATTGTGGGAGCGATGTCGGCCGGGATGAGGTTTGTGAGGACCGCGATTGGCTCGTTGTCGGCAAAGCGGGTGCGCTCAATGTGGACGACAAGGGTACCCTCGGTGATCTTCAGGGTGTCGGCTTCCTGAGCGGTGGCTGGTCGTGCCTCGTAGTGCTGGATGGTCGTGTGTACCTTGTGGCCGGCGTTGACCAGGTCGCGCATGAGTGAGGTGAGCTCCATGGGGCGATGGACGTGGCGTGGTGAAACGATCGTGCCGACGCCGCGGCGGCGCGTCAGGAGGCCGCGGTCAACGAGGCGCTGGAGTGCCTGTCGTGCCGTGGGGCGGGAGACGTGCAGTCTTGCCGCCATCGACAGCTCGTCCTCCAGGCGTGTGTCCGCGGGCAGCGCTCCAGAGTTAATGAGTTGTGCGATGGGCTCCGAGATCTGGAAGTACAGGGGCACGGGAGAAGAGCGGTCCAGGGTAATGTCCGGAACGTAGGGGGAGTTTTCCGGAGTGGGCGATGCTTTGGACATGTCAAACCTTCATGTGCGGCGCGGCGTCGTATTAATTTAATACGGTTACATGGTATCAGCGTTGTTGTCGGCTAGGGGGTCGACGTGCTGTTACATATTGTACGGACAAAGATTGACGATTGCTTGTTGATAGTGCATCCTTGGAACATCAGGCTAACGGGCCACCCCAATGGAGAGGGAAGGAGTCACCATGCCCCTTGAGCGTCGCGATGTCGATATTCTGACGATGGGTCGTTCCGGCGTCGATATCTATCCTCTCCAAGTTGGCGTGCACCTCGAAGATGTCGAGACCTTCGGCAAGTTCCTCGGCGGCAGCCCAACGAACGTCGCAGTTGCAGCAGCACGCCTCGGGCATCGCACCGGTGTCATCACCGGGGTGGGGGACGATCCCTTCGGTCGTTTCGTTACCCGTGAGCTGGAGCACCTCGGGGTTTCTTCTGATCACGTTGTCACCGTGCGCGACTTCCATACCCCAGTCACCTTCACGGAGCTTTTCCCGCCCGACTCCTTCCCGCTCTACTTCTATCGTGAGCCGAGTGCGCCAGACCTGGAGCTGCGGGAGGATCAGATCGATTGGGGCGCCGTCGAGCGTGCCGAAATCTTCTGGTTCACCGTCACCGGCCTGTCGCGCAACTCCTCCTTTGATCTGCACCTGCGTGCTCTCGACCACCGTGGCCCTTCTAGCGGCCTGACAATCCTCGACCTCGACTATCGGTCCAATCTGTGGAGCAGCATGGCCCAGGCGCGTTCGCGCGTCGCGGCCGTCCTGTCCCGCGTCGACGTCGCCGTCGGCAACCGCGAAGAGTGCGAGATGGCCGTGGGCGTCTCCGATCCCGAGGGGGCAGCCGACGCTCTCCTTGAGCGCGGCGTTCGCCTCGCGATCGTGAAGCAGGGGCCCAAAGGGACCCTCGCCAAGACCGCTGACGAACGCGTGTGGGTTGAAGCCTGGGACGTCGACGTTGTTAACGGCCTCGGCGCGGGCGACGCCTTCGGTGGCGCGCTTATCCACGGCCTCGTCGAAGGATGGGACCTCGAACAGACCATCCGTTACGCCTCGGCCGCGGGAGCCTACGTGTGTTCGCACATCGAATGCTCGACTGCCATGCCGACCCAAGAACAACTTGGCATCTTTATGGAAACGGAGGGGCTCCCGTAATCCACCCGACCAGCCCCTGCCTCGTTCCTCCCTTTCTATTTCCTCGGCACCGATGCCCAACTTTCAGGAGACTACGATGACTCTTCCCGATATTTATGTTCCTGCCGGCTCCTCCGGCCACGGCAATTTCACCGTCGATATTGACCCCCAGCGCGCCGGTTGGACCTTCTCCGGTCTGCGCGTCCTCGTCCTCGAGGCCGGAGCCTCCGAGGTCGTCGAAACCGGCGAGGCTGAGCTCCTCGTCCTGCCCCTCGCGGGAGGTGCAACCGTCGATGTCGATGGCGAAACCTTCGAGCTGGAAGGCCGGCGCGGCGTTTTCTCCGGCGTCACCGACTACCTGTACGTGGGACGTGGCAAGACCCTGACGATCACCTCCGCCCTCGGCGGTCGTTTTGCCTTCCCCTCCGCTCTCGCCGCTCGCGACATCCCCGTCGCCTACTATCCCAAGAGCCAGGTTCGCGTGGATTTGCGCGGTGCCGGCGACTGCTCGCGCCAGGTTAACAACTACTCCCTCGCTGTCGAAGGCGTCACCACTTCCCACCTGCTGGCGTGCGAGGTCATCACCCCGGGCGGCAACTGGTCCTCCTACCCGGCCCACAAGCACGAGCAGGACTCCGAGGACGAGCGCGAGCTCGAAGAAATCTACTACTTCGAGATCGAGGACGGCCCCGAGGGCTCCAAGGGATTCGGCCTGCACCGCACCTACGGCAGCCCCGGCCGCCCGATCGACCTGTGCTGCGAGGTCCACGACGGCGATGTCGCTCTCGTGCCCCACGGCTATCACGGCCCCTGCGTCGCCGCTCCCGGCTACGACATGTACTACCTGAACGTCATGGCAGGCCCGAACGAGGACCTTGTGTGGCTGGCCCCCGACGATCCGGCGCACCACTGGATTCGCGCGACCTGGGAAAACCAGGAAGTGGATCCACGACTCCCCATGAACAAGTAAGACAGCCTCGAAAGGACAACCCATGAGCAAAGAAGCCTACAAGGGAACCGTGCGCCTGACTGTCGCACAGGCAATCATCCGCTTCCTGTCCAACCAGTACACCGAGCGCGACGGTGTCGAGCGCAGCCTCATCGCGGGTGCCTTCGGCATCTTCGGCCACGGCAACGTTGCTGGCATCGGTCAGGCGCTCCTGCAGAACGAGATCGCCCCGTCTGAGGGTGAGAATCCGATGCCCTACATCATGCCCCGCAACGAGCAGGGTGCCGTTCACGCGGCCGCGGCATTCGCCAAGACGACGAACCGCCTGCAGACCTGGATGACGACCGCGTCGATCGGCCCCGGCTCGCTCAACATGGTGACCGGTGCCGCGACGGCGACGACCAACCGCCTGCCCGTCCTCATCTTCCCCTCCGACCAGTTCGCGACCCGCATCCCGGACCCGGTCCTCCAGCAGCTCGAGGACCCGACCTCGCTCGACGTGACCGTCAACGACGCTTTCCGCCCCGTGTCCCGCTTCTTCGACCGTATCAACCGTCCCGAGCAGTTGATCCCTTCGCTGCTGGCCGGTATGCGCGTGCTGACAGACCCGGCCGAGACCGGCGCCGTCACGATCGCCCTGCCCCAAGACGTCCAGGCCGAGGCCTACGATTGGCCGATCGAATTCTTCGCCAAGCGCGTGTGGCACGTGCGCCGTCCTCCCGTCGAGCGCGCCGCCCTCAAGCGTGCGGTCGCCAAGATCCGCGCCGCCAAGCGTCCCCTCATCATCGCCGGTGGCGGCACCATCTATTCCGAGGCTTCGGAAGAGCTGCGTGCGTTTGCGGCCGTGACCGGTATCCCGGTGGCGGACACACAGGCCGGTAAGGGTGCCATCAACTGTGATCACCCGTGCTCAGTCGGCGGTGTTGGTTCGACCGGCGGTGACTCGGGCAATCACCTCGCCGACAAGGCCGACCTGATCATCGGCGTGGGTACGCGCTACTCCGACTTCACGACGGCCTCGAAGACGCAGTTCAAGAACCCCGACGTCTCCTTCGTCAACATCAACATCACGCCCTTCGACGCCGCCAAGCAGAGCGCTGAGATGGTCGTGGCCGACGCTCGTGAGGCGCTCGCGGCTCTGACCGAGGAGCTGGCCGACTACCGCGTCGACGAGGCCTACACCGCCGAGATTGCCGCCGAGCGCGAGGCCTGGGCCGCTAAGGTCGAGCAGTGCTACCACGTGGGCAACGCCCCGCTGCCCGCACAGACCGAGGTTTTCGGCGCGCTCAACGAGCTCATGGGCGACGAGGACGTGGTTATCAATGCTGCGGGCTCGATGCCCGGCGACCTCCAGGCGCTGTGGCAGGCGAAGACCCCCGTCCAGTACCACGTCGAGTACGCCTTCTCCTGCATGGGTTACGAGGTGCCGGCCGCCATGGGCGTCAAGCTGGCGCGCCCGCAGTCCGAGGTCGTCTCGATCGTCGGCGACGGTAGCTATCAGATGCTCCCGATGGAGCTGGCCACGGTTGCCCAGGAAGGTATCAAGGTCATCTACGTTCTGCTGCAGAACTACGGCTTCGCTTCGATCGGCGCCCTCTCCGAGTCACGCGGCTCCCAGCGCTTCGGCACGAAGTACCGCCAGCGCGGCACGGGCTCGCACCTTGAGGACAACGAGCGTATCGCCGGCGTCGATATCGCTGCGAATGCCCGTTCCTGGGGAATTGATGTGATCGAGGCCCACGGCATCGAGGAGTTCAAGGAGGCCTACAGGGCCGCAGCTGCCTCGGATCGTGCGACCATGATCCACATCGAGACCGACCTGATGGGCCCCAACCCGCCCGGATCCTCCTGGTGGGACGTGGCCGTCTCGCAGGTCTCCGAGTTGGAGTCCACGCAGCGCGCCTACGAGGACTACCAGCGCGACCGCAAGCCGCAGCGTCACTACCTGTGATGATCTGAGCGTGTGAGGGGTGGCCCCGGAATTTTCCGGGGCCACCCCTTTTGCTAGAAGTCTGTGCGCGCGTGGGGCTTGTCGTGAAACGCTTCGTGAAACGGTGAGCAATTTGGCGGTGGAAGGTCTTAGTGGGGGAGTGTGTCCAATAGACGGGACAAATTTCCCTTGGAAGGTGCTGGTATTGCTGATATCGCGACATGTTTGCCGGGGACATGGTAGCATTTGTCCGAACAAAGTTGTTCCGCCATTCGTGGATGAATGGAAGAAAGGTAAACCAATGACTATCAACCCGTGGGTCAATGGCGAAGAGTATGTCGCTCACTGCGACAAGACCATCGACGTTGAGAACCCCGCCACCGGCAAGGTCGTCGATCAGCTGGCCCTGGCCGACAAGCATTGCCTCGACCAGGTCGTCGATATCGCTCATCAGGCGCAGAAGGAATGGGCTCGCACCGCCCTAGCCAAGCGCGTGGACATCATGTTCAAGTTCCGCCAGCTCGTCATCGAGCACCAGGACGAGATCGCCGACGCCATCGTGCGTGAGGGGGGCAAGACGCACGGCGACGCCCTCGGCGAGATTGCCCGTGGTCGCGAGACCGTCGACTTCGCATGCGGTATCAATGCTGCTCTCAAGGGTGAGTTCACCGATCAGGCCTCGACCGGCGTCGACGTGCACACCCTGCGTCAGCCCGTTGGTGTCGTCGCGGGTATCTGCCCCTTCAACTTCCCGGCCATGGTCCCCATGTGGATGCACCCGCTCGCCCTTGCTACTGGCAATGCCTTCATCCTCAAGGTCGCCTCGACCGTCCCGAGCGCATCGATGATCATCGCACGCCTCTACAAGGAGGCGGGCCTGCCCGATGGTCTGTTCAACGTCATCGCTGGTGACCGCCATCTGGTCACCGACATTCTCACCCACCCCGGCATCGACGCCATCTCCTTCGTTGGATCCTCCCCGGTCGCGCACATCGTGCAGGACACGGGTGTCGCCAACGGCAAGCGCGTCCAGGCGCTGGGTGGCGCGAACAACCATGCGATCGTCATGCCTGACGCTGACATTGAGTTTGCCGCGCAGCATATTAGTGCCGGCGCGTTCGGTGCGGCGGGCCAGCGCTGCATGGCCCTGCCCGTGATCGTCGCCGTCGGCGGCATCGAGGAGAAGCTGGTTCCCGCCATCAAGGCTCGCGCCGAGAAGATCGTTGTTGGTCCTGGCACTGACCCTGCCTCCGAGATGGGGCCGGTCATCACCCGCTCCTCTCAGGAGCGCATCACCACGTGGATCGACGAGGCCGAGGCTAAGGGTGCGAACGTTGTCCTCGACGGCCGCGGCTACCGTCCCGAGGGTGAGGAGTATGCGGATGGCTTCTGGCTGGCCCCCACCATCCTCGACAACGTGGATCGAGACCTGAGCGTCTACTGCGAGGAGGTTTTCGGTCCGGTCCTGGTCGTCGTGCACGCCGACACCTACGAAGAGGCCATCGAGATCGTCAACTCCTCCGAGTTCGGCAATGGCTCCGCGATCTTCACCTCCGACGGTGATACTGCCCGCCACTTTGTGGTCGATGTGGAGGCCGGCATGGTCGGCGTCAATGTGCCGATCCCGGTTCCGGTCGCCTACTACTCCTTCGGCGGCTGGAAGG
>JAHYYD010000085.1 GCA_019425105.1 Actinomycetota bacterium | reverse complement strand
CACATCCACCACCACTTCGCCCCCGACATGACGTGCTCGTGCGGCCGCAAGGGCCACATCGAGTCCTTCTGCTCCGGTTCGGGCATCACGGCCTGGTACGACTCGCTGCGCGGCGAGTCCGACCCCGAGGTGGACGGCGGGCGCGCCCTGCAAGAGCTCGCCGAATCCGGCAACGCCCTCGCGGCCGCCTGCTTCTCCCGCTCCGCGTTTGCGCTCGGCGAGGCCACGGCCTCGTTGGTCAACTGTGTAGACCCGGCCGTCGTTATCCTCTCCGGGTCGATGACCCGCTCCGGGGACATCTGGTGGGACGCCCTGCGCGAAGGCTTCGCGGCCTCCGCGATGACGCCCGTCGCCGACACCCCCATCCTCGTTGGTTCCCTGGGCGGCGACGCGCCGCTGCTTGGAGCCGTTTCCTTCTTCCTGCACGCATAGGAGTTCACCATGCACCCGCTCATTGCAAACCTGAAGGGCAAGCTCATCGTCTCCGTCCAGGCGTACCCGGGCGAGCCCATGCGCCACCCCGAGACGATGGCGCAGATCGCTCGCGCCGCCGAGATCGGCGGTGCCGCGGCGATTCGCTGCCAGGGCCTGTCCGACATTTCCGCGATCAAGGGCCGCGTCGACGTGCCCGTGATCGGCCTGTGGAAGGAAGGTCACGAGGGCGTGTACATCACCCCGTCGCTGCGCCACGCCCGCGCCTGCGTGATGGCCGGCTCCGACATCGTTGCCCTGGATGCGACGGGTCGCCCGCGCCTGGATGGCCTGAGCTTTGCGGAGACCGTTGCGGCCCTGCGCGAGGACGGCACCCTCGTCATGGCTGACTGCGGTTCCTTCGAGGACGCCCAGCGCGCCGTCGATGCCGGCGTGGACATCGTGTCCACGACCCTCGCGGGCTACACCGGCGACCGCGTCAAGACCGACGGGCCCGACCTGGAGCTGCTGCGCGAGGTCGTCGCCGCGTTCCCTGACGTCCCTGTGATCTGCGAGGGCCGCGTTCACACGCCCGAGCAGGCCGCAGCCGCCATTGAGGCCGGTGCGTTCGCCGTCATCGTCGGCACCGCGATCACGCACCCCACGTCGATCACGACGTGGTTCAAGGCTGCCGTGGAGGGCTGAGCCTGTCGCTGTTGCGACAGTGCGCGGGCGGGTGATTAACACCCGCCCGCGCACTGCGTCTTTCTGGCGTGAATACGCGTATATTACCGAGCATGTCTGTCCCATCTTCGCGTGCACGCGCTGCCCTCCGCGCCACCGGCGTCGTCTACGTCTGCCTCGGTTTTGGCACCTCCGCCTGGCTCTCGCGCCTGCCCGACGTGCGCGACGACCTCGGACTGACCCCGGCGACGATCGGCACGATGCTGCTCATCGCCTCCCTCGGCTCTCTGCTGACGCTGCCGACCTCTGGCCCGATCGTCACGAAGATCGGCGCGCGGGCCTCGGGCCGCATCGGCGTGGCCATCTGGGCTCTCGGCATCGTCTGCGCGGGCATGGGCGCACTGAACGTCTCGATTCCGCTGGCCACCGCCGGCCTCGTGCTGATCGCGGCTGGCAACGGCCTGTGGGGTGCGACTATGAACATCGAGGCCGGCCTCGTCCAGGCGGCCGTGCGTCGCACCGTCGTGCCCGTCATCCAGGCGATGTACGCGGTCGGTATGTTGGGTGGCGCGCTCCTCGGAGCCCTCGCCGCCCAGTTGGGCCTGCCCCTCGGCGCCCACCTTTTCGGACTGGCGGCCCTCGAGCTTCTCGCCTGCGGGACCGCCGTCGGTTTTTACCTGACGAAGGAGGAGGTCGCGGCCCTCGCACCCGCGCAGGATAAGGGTGAGGGGAAGGATGCCTCGCAGCGCAAGGCGAAGGGCCTCACCCGGGTTGCCTGGCGCGAGAAACAGACCGTCCTCATCGCCCTCATGGTCATGAGCGCCGGCCTCATGGAGGGCGCGGCCAACGACTGGCTCAACCTGTCCATGGTGGATGGCTACGGCTACTCGACCGCGGCGGCCTCGGCGGCCTTCGCGTTCTTCCTGCTCATGATGACGATCGTGCGCTTCGCGTCCCCGCGTCTCGAGGCTCGCCTGGGATCGCCCATGCTGCTGCGCATCACCTTTACCGGCGCGGTCGTCGGCCTGCTGCTCGTGGCATTCGCGCCGCACCACCTGTTCGCGGTCGCGGGCATCGCCCTGTGGGGCATCGGATCGGCCCTCGGCTTCCCCCTGGGCATTTCGGCGCTCTCCGTCGACCCCGTGATGACGCCCGCGCGCGTCTCCGTGCTCTCGACCGTCAACTACGGCGCAGCCCTCATCGGCCCGCCGCTCCTCGGCCTCATCGCCGACCACATCGGCTACCACCGAGCGCTGGCCTTCGTGGCTCTGCCGGTCCTCCTCGCGATCGTCCTCGCCGGGCAGGTGCCCGACCGCCGCGGGACGAAGCACACGGACCTCGCCTTCGGCGACTAGAAGGCGGCTTCTCGGGCTTGTCCTTGAGCCTTCCGTCCGCGACAGCGCAGGCGTATCCTGGTGTACGAGCACGCTTGTGACGTGGCGCTCTGTTTCGCTGCGATGGAAGAAGGGGAATCATGGCGCGAATCATCGGCTACCGTCGTTTTGGAGGCGTCGAGGTCCTCGAGGAAGGCTCGGTGTCACTCCCCGCGCCCGGAGAGGGACAGGTGCTCGTCACCGTGCGGGCCGCCGGCATCAACCCCGTTGACTACAAGCTCTTCGGTGGATTGACGAGGCCCCTCGAGATCCTCCGCACCATCGTTCACCCCGGCCGTTGGTTCGCCCGCGGGGCGGACCGGCCGCTGCGCGGCGTCGGGCAGGATTTTGCGGGCGTCGTGGTGGCCGTGGGCTCGGGAGTGACCAACGTGGCGGTGGGCGACGAGGTCATCGGCCTCCTGCGCGCCGCCCCCTGGCAGGTGCGCGAATATGGTTCGCTCGCGACCCAACTCGTTATTTCCGCCGACAACGTCGTGTCCAAGCCCGCCTCCATGAGCTTCGACGTCGCTGGAGGGCTGGGCGTTGCCGCGCAGACCGCGATGGGCGCCATGCGCAGCGTGAAGGCCGAGGCGGGTGACGTCATCGTGGTCGCCGCGGCCGCCGGAGGAGTGGGAGGCCTCGTCACGCAGCTGGCCGTCGCCCGCGGCGCGACCGTCATCGGTATCGCCGGTCCCTCGAATGCTGACTACCTGCGTTCCCTCGGCGCGATTCCCGTCTCCTACGGCGAGGGCCTCGAGCAACGCATCAAGGACGCGGTGCCCTCGCCCGTCACTGCCTTCATCGACTGCTTCGGCGGCTACGCGTCACTCGCCCACAGCCTCGGCGTTCCGGGTGAGCGCGTGGGAACGCTCGTCCCGACGCCCGCAATCGCCCTGCGTCGCGCGCGCTTCACTGGCGGGCGCGACGGGAAGATCGCCGACATCGCAACGGTCGCGGGCCTCATTGACCGTGGCACGGTGAGCCTGACCATCGCGGGTACCTACCCGTTCGAGCTGGAGCAGGTGCGCGCCGCCTACAGCGAGCTGATGAGCGGCCACGTGCGCGGCAAGATCGTCATCACGATGGACTGAACCCGTCGCTGCCTCTGGTGACCGCGCGGCGCCCGGGTGGGGAGGCCCCGGCCTCGTCGTCCGTGCGTGCCCATCTCTGAGCGCGCTGTCCCGCTGTCCCTGCCATGGCCTCGTCGTCCGAGGGCACTCTGGTGCCCCTTAGCTCAGGTCCGCGCCGGGGTTAGGCCGAACGCGCGGCGTGCGACTAGGCTTAGGGGCATGACGACCCTTGCTGATCTGACGACCCTGCGCGTGGGCGGCCCCATCGCCGAGTACGTGCGCGTTTCTACGACTGACGCCCTCGTGGATGCCGTTGCCGCGGCCGACGCTGCTGGCGGCCCGCTCCTCGTCGTGGGCGGAGGGTCGAACCTGCTGGCCTCCGACGCGCCCTTCGAGGGCACGGTCGTCGACGTGCAGCCCTTCGGTGAGGTCGCCGCCATCATCCACGAGGACCCCGCCGGATCTGTCGTCGCGCGCGTCGGCGCGGGTACGGTCTGGGACGAGTTCGTCTCCTGGACGCTGGCAGAGGGCCTGTCCGGCGTCGAGTCGCTCTCCGGCATCCCCGGCACCGTCGGCGCCTCCCCGGTGCAGAACGTGGGCGCCTACGGCCACGAGGTCTCCGAGACCATCGAGAGCGTCGAGGCCTACGATCGCCTGACGGGCATCGTTGTGCGCCTGCTGCCCTCCGACCTCGGTTTCGCCTACCGCTCCTCGGCGATCAAGCGCAGCGTCGGCGAGCCCGGCCTGAACGACCGCCCGTGGGGGCCGACTGGCCGCTGGGTGGTCCTGTCCGTGGACTTCCGCCTCGAGCGCTCGGCCCTCAGCGCCCCCGTCATGTACGCCGAGCTGGCGCGACGCCTCGGAGTCGAGGCCGGGTCGCGCGCTGATGCCTCCCTGGTCCGCTCCACCGTCCTGGATCTGCGCAGCGGCAAGGGCATGGTCCTGGACGCGGAGGACCACGACACGTGGAGTGCCGGTTCCTTCTTCACGAACCCGATCCTGCCCGAGGACGTGGCAGCCACCCTGCCCGAGGGCGCGCCTCGCTTCAAGGCGGGGGAGGGCCTCGTCAAGACGAGCGCCGCCTGGCTCATCGATCATGCTGGCTGTGGCAGGGGCTTCCACCTGCCCGAGGCCGGTGATCCGCCGCGCGCGTCCCTGTCCACCAAGCACGTGCTGGCCCTGACGAACCGCGGCGGCGCGACGAGCGCCGACATCGAGGCCCTGGCCCGCGCCGTGCGCGAGCATGTCTTTGAGGCCTTCGGCGTGACCCTGGTCCCCGAGCCGGTCACGGTTGGTATCACCTGGTAGCGGGTCACCCGGTAGGTGTTGCATCAACCGGTAGCGTTTGCGTCACCTGGTCGTTGTTGCATCAATCGTCGTTGGTATCTTTCCGGTGATCCCATAGAGGTGCGTCCCTAAATTTCGCATGCAATTCCCCGGTGGGTGTCCGGGGACACCCCCTGAAAACCGCGGAATATCAACGTTCTGGTTTCAAAGTTTGAAGGAGGTGCGGGGGAATTGCATGCGAGATTGTGGGAGAACTGTGCTGATCCTGCGCTCGCGGATAGTTCGCGGGTGTGCGGGGAGGGGCGTCGTCAATGAAGTAAGCCTGCGCTCGCGGATCTGTTACGCGGATAGGTTGTCACGATGCGGATAGGTTGTCACGATCCGGATAGGTTATCCGCATCCGGATAGGTTAATAACCTATCCACATCTTCATAACCTATCCGCGTGCTCATAACCTATCCGCGTGAGGCTGCGGCGCGCAGGCGCTCGATCATGTCGGGCACGTTGCGGGTAACGGCCGTCCACAGGAGCTGGTCGTCCATGCTCTGGTACCCCGAGTGTGCCGCGATGTTGCGGGTCGTGCGCAGGGCGCGCTTCTCAGGCGAGGTCAGGGTATCCATGTAGGGTGCGTACTCTTTGCGTTCCAGGAACGCGGCCAGCCGGATGATCACCATGCAAGCTGAGTCGTACTCCGGGCAGTCGGCGCTGAAGGCCTCAACGGGGACAGCGGCAACTCGCTTGACACGATGGGCGATGACGTCGAGTTCGCGCAGGAAGTTCTCAGCGTCGAAACTGGGCGCGTGTCTGCGCGCCACTCGCGGCCGAGGGGTGAAGGGAGCAGACTCGCTCATAGTGCCACGGCCTCGTCAACGGCAGTTCTCAGCGCCTCGGGCACGTGTGTATCCGTGTGAACCTCCGTCGGGAAGCCGGTGAGTTCGCTCGTGAACGAGGCGATGTCCGCCAACTCGAACAGCGACAGGTCTCGGGTGGGCGTGCCAATGAGGTCAATGTCCGACTCGAATCCGTCCGTGCCCCGGGCGACCGAGCCGAAGACGCGGAGGGAACCGAGGCCTCGTTCCTGGGCGTAGCTGCTGATGGAAGGCGCATAGCGGGCGAGCGGCACGGAGGGGCGGTAGTCGGCGACGCGGAGGATGCGTTCGAGCAGCTCGGCGGAGACTGCGCGCTTGCCGGACTCGATCTGCGCGAGGGTCGACTGGCTCATCCCGGTCATCCCCGCCAGCTCGGCCTGTGTGAGGGATGCGTCCTGACGTGCAGCGCGCACGAGGGACGGCGCATCGTCACGACGAAACCGGCTCATGCCTCCATGATAGTGCACGCGTGCACTATTGGTGAAGTGGTCGTCGGTAGGTACGAGGCCGGGGCCTGCAGTCGTCCCGAGGTGGCCGACTCGGGCGGTTGGATGGGAAAGAAATAATCGGACTGAGAGAGATCCCCATATTTCGCATGCAATTCCCCGGTTGGCGTCCGGGGGCACGCCCTGAAAACCGCGGAATATCAATGTTCTGGATTCAAAGTTTGAAAAAGGCGTGGGGGAATTGCATGCGAGATTGCGGGGGCGTGGAATCTTGGGAGTGTTGAGGAGAAGCTTGCCTGCGCTCGCGGATCTGTTACGCGGATAGGTTGTCACGATCCGGATAGGTTATGCGCATCCGGATAGGTTAATAACCTATCCGGATCTTCGTAACCTATCCGCGTGTTCATAGCCTATCCGGATGCGAACCGTCGGTCGCCGAGGTGGTCTGCGATTTGGGCATCGCTGTGGCTGTGGGCCACGGGGACCGGGTAACGGCTGTGTTTGCATTCTCCCATAAATCCCGTCGATACCGTCGATACCGCAGGTGCCGCTGAGACCTCCCCAAATTTCGCATGCAATTCCCCGCAGGGTGTCCTGGAACGTGACCTGAAAACCGCGGAATATCAACGTTCTGGTTTCAATGTTTGAAAGAAGTGTGGGGGAATTGCATGCGAGAATGTGGGGGAAGTGGGCGCACCCCACACAAGTACGACTCACTACACCGTGGGTGTCGCAGTGCTACGCCGCGTGCACCCCGCGACAGTGCTACGCCGCGTGCACCCCGCGACAGTCCTACGCCACGGGCTCGGCCGCCAGCCACGCGTCGATGTCGGCCTTCCAGGCCGCCTTGCGCGAGGGCGAGGCCAGCGACGCGTCGATAGAGGAGCGCGCCAGGTCGGCCAGGGCCTCATCGGACAGGCCAAACACGTCGCGCGCAACCTCGTACTGGGCGACGAGGCGCGAGCGGAACAGCAGCGGGTCATCGGCAGCCAGCGCAACGGTAGCCCCGGCAGACAACAGAATCGGCAGTGGCACCTGCGAAAAGTCCGTGTACACGCCCAGGTGCACGTTCGACGTCGGGCACACCTCCAGGGCGATGCCCGCGTCCACGACGGCATTCAGCAGATCCGGGTCCTCACTCGTGCGCACCCCGTGCCCGAGGCGGGCGGGCGCCAAAGTGGAGACGACCTCGCGCACGGAGGACGGGCCCAGGAGCTCGCCGCCGTGCGGAACACCCACGAGCCCCGCGCGGCGCGCGATGCGGAACGCGGGGGCAAACGAAGCGGTGGAGCCCACGCGCTCGTCGTTCGACAGACCAAAACCAACGACCTCGCCGGGACCATCCCCAGCAAACGAGGCGGCAAGCCGCGCGAGGGTGCGCGCGTCCAACGGGTGCTTCATGCGTGACGCCGCGACGATCACGCCGATGTCGACACCGGTGTCGCGCGAGGCCGCTCGGGCCTCGTCGATGATGATTTCCAGGGCCGGGGTGATGCCGCCGACGTAGGGTGCGTAGCTCGTGGGGTCGGCCTGGATCTCCATGCGCACCGACCCCTCGGCGGCGTCGTCTTCGGCGGCCTCGCGGATCAGGCGGCGCATCGCGGCCTCGGAGCGCACGAGGTGACGCGCGGAATCGTAGGCGCGCTGGAAACGGAACCACCCGCGCCCGTCGGCCGGCATGGAGGCCGCGTCGATGTGCAGCAGGTGTGGGGGCAGGCGCACGCCCTGCGTGCGCGCCATCTCGACCATCGTGGTGGGCCGCATGGCACCCGTGAAGTGCAGGTGCAGGTGGGCCTTGGGGAGGGTCGCGAGGTCACGCCTGCCCGGTGGGGTGGGGCGCGGGGCCGTCAGGTTAGGGACAGCGGGCGCTTCCACGGCCTAGTGCTCCCCGAGCCAGATGATGATGTCGCGGATCAGGCCGGGGCCCTCGGGCTCGTTGAGGAGCTCGTGGTAGGTGCCATCAATGATGCGCAGGTGGATGTCGGCGTCCGGGTGCGCCGCGCGTGCCCCGCGCACGAGCTCGCGCGAGCCGCGCAGGTCCGCCATCAGGTCGTGCGACCCGTGCATGACCAGGATCGGCGAGGCCAGGCGGCCGGCGCGCGCGATGACCTCGTCGCCCTGAATGATCATGGTCGCGCCCGTCAGGATCGGCACGCCGCCCTTGTAGGTGAGCGGATCCGCATCGAAGGCGCGCTGGACCTGTGGGTCGCGCGACAGGGGAGAGACCTCCATGTCGGACGCGCCCTTCGCCACGACGAGGCCGGGGCGCAGCCGCGCGATCGGCAGAAGCCTGCGCGCCTGGGAGGGGGAGACGTGAGGGAGGGGACGCAGGGCGGGCGCGGACAGAACGGTACCGCGCAGCCGCGTCGGGTCGAGGATCGTGGAGGCGGCCGCGATGATGCCGCCCATGGAGTGTCCGAACAGGAACAGCTCCGGCGTGCGCGCGTGGGCGAGGGCCGCCCGGCGCGCATCGCCGAAGTCGCGGATCAGCGCACCCACGTCCACGCGGGCGCGGGGACCGTCGGAGGTCCCGTGGCCCGCGTGGTCGTAGTAGGCGACGTCGTAGCCGGCGTGGGTGAGCGCGGAGCGCAGGTGGGCGTAGCGCCCGCAGTGTTCCGCGTACCCGTGGGCGAGGAGGAC